>SPBY01000010.1 GCA_004525825.1 Bacteroidia bacterium | reverse complement strand
ATGGTCAGCCTGCTGGAGTCATCACCAGAAGATGCAGATGCTCAGGCTGTTCTGATGGATGTGAAAGCCCTGAAGACCATCTTTGATAAGATCACCATTGATCAGGGAGAGGTCACAGCTGTTGAAGATCCGGAAACCAATGTTACCACCCTCAAATCAGAATCCTCCGTTGTGTTTACTTCCGAGGTATTCATTGAATTGAAAACCAAAGTAATAGAAATTAGAAGTAGCTATATATCCTAACACAATATACCATGACTAAGAAAGGCATACTCTTTTTATCACTGGTTGCTTGCATGCTCACTCTGCCCCTGGCATTGAATGCTCAATGCAAACAATTTGCCAAAAACACCTGTAAAGCAGGACTGGAACCCTATCAGCACGACGGCAACTATCATGCTGCATTGTTGATTGAAGGCGAGGAAGCAGAGCTCTACAAGACCTTCTATTCAGAAAGAGATTACAGGATCGGGGTATGTGGTGCAAATAATTTGAGCAGTATTGAGTTCAAGGTGGTAGATACCAGAAATGGCAAAGTGCTGTATGACAACAGCCTGAATGATTTTGACTGGAAATGGGATTTCAATCTTGAATCCAGCCAGCAACTGAAAATCGTGGTGAAAGTACCGGTGCCGGAAGCCAATGTGGATGAACCGGAAGAGGGCTGTGTGGCCATCATGTTCGGATCGCAAGACGATTAAACTACCGGCATTATTAAGATCGATAATAATTTACCAAAAAGGGCCGACGGATAATGCTGTCAGCCCTTTTTTATTTATATTCACTTTCTTAAAAAAATAGTGCTCGCGCCAGCGAAAAATCCAGCAAAACAACTAAAATTTCTAACTATTCACGACTAACTTCTAACTATTCTATGGAGTCCTCACAGAATGACTACCACATCAGTTTCTTCAAGCCCACCACAGACAATGCACGACGAAACAGAAACATGGTCCTACAGCTCGTATTGATATGGGTTGTGGCCATCTTCGGATTTCAGATCACTTTGAAAATCCTTGAAAAACCTGTACCTGAACAAGCGTATACCCTTTTCGAATCCAGCTGGAAGGGCATCGAATCGGGCTTTCCTGCCCCGGGGGATCTACAAAATGCGGGACAGGCCATCCTTTCAGTACTTGGAAAATTGTCCATAATTCCTGAGCACAAGGAGGTACTGGACAATGCTTTAAGCTCTTTGGCCTACCAACTTTCCATGCAGAAAGAGGATCTCAAATCTGCGGTATCCGCATTTGAAGAACTTGCAGCCAGCACCACTGTGATTACTGATGAAGCCTACTTGGCAAAAAAGAAGGAACTCATCCCCGTCCTGGCTGGGCTTTTTGATCTAAACCCCATGGATGTCAGATCAAAAATAGCCCCACTCGAGGTAAAAGCCTCTTTGATGGAATCTTTTGACGATGCAAGCAGGGAAGCCCTGGTGGATATAATGGGACTCTACCTGATCCACAACAGGTCGGTCCTTACGGATTTCCAATTTCTGGGTTTTCCGTTCCACTATTTCTATACCGCTGTTTTTCTTTTAATACTCTTTGTCGGACTCTGCTGGCTCTACTGCGTCAGAACAGACATGTTCCACAAGAAGTATGGTATAGAAGATTAAACGCTCCTGCAAACGATCAAAAGACTACAAATCATGAAAAAGATATTACTGCCCTTTGTATTTATCTCGCTTCCCACCCTGCTTAATGCTGCTACCGCTTCCACCACGCTGGAAGGGGGTTTTAAAGTGGGGCCTGCCATTATCCTGATCACCATCCTGATACTCTTTGTACTTGTGGGAATTGTATTCCGAGCCAAGGATACTACCGACTTCTATGCCGCCGGACGGGGCATCTCAAAAGTGGGTTCCGGAATGGCCATCGCTTCCAACTGGATGAGTGCCGCATCCTTTCTTGGTATGGCAGCATTGATGTATGGATCTGGATATCATGGGCTTGCCTACGTAGTAGGCTGGACTGGCGGATATGTATTGCTGCTGATCCTGATGGCCGGACAAATCCGTAAATATGGAAAATATACCGCAGCAGACTTCATCGGAGACCGGTACTACTCTAAATCCCTCAGGGCCGTAGGGGCTATTATTGCCATTCTTATATCCATCTCTTACTGTGTGGGGCAGTTCGGTGGAATCGGGCTGATGTTTAAATGGGTAATGGGAATTGACTACACCCTGGCCGTGATTATTGGCGGAGCGGTAGTTTTATCCTATACCCTAATCTCCGGGATGCTTGGGGCGACTAAGAACATGCAGATCCAGTATGTGATCATAATCGTCTCCTTCCTCATCCCCTTGTTCATCCTCACTTTCAAATTTGACTATTTCTGGCTGCTGCCCCAGATAGGATACGGATCGGTGGTTTCAGATGTCATCAACGGGCTGCCAGTCCAGGAGGCCCAGAACCTGGTTAACTCACTGGGACATGACTTCGCCATTGTACCTTCCCCCGAATTTGCCATGCCCTGGGATCCTTCCACCGGCAAGACCTTCTTCCAGTGGATTGCCATCGCATTCTCCCTGATGATCGGGACCGCCGGATTGCCTCACGTAATCCAGCGTTTCTACGTGGTTCCCAAGGCCAGGGATGCCAGGTGGTCCGTGGTATGGGGACTGTTCTTTATCTGTATCCTTTACTGGAGTGCTCCGGCCTATGCCGCCTTTGGAAAAATTCTTTCTGCTCACCCGGAGGTGGGAACCCTGGCCAAGGATGCCATCGTAGTCTATACGGCCCAGCTGGGCAATATTCACCCGCTGATCGTGGGACTTCTGGCCGCAGGCGGCGTGTCTGCAGCATTCTCGACGGTTTCCGGATTGCTGGTGGCCGGATCATCGGCTTTTGCACATGACCTGTATGTGAGGGTGATAAATCCCGATGCCAGTCCCAAGAAACAACTTCTCTACGCCAGATTGGCTACCATCCTGATGACCATCATTGTCACCCTGATCGCACTGAAAAATTTCGCACTGATCGGACAGCTTGTTGCCGTTGCTTTTTCCCTGGCAGGTTGTACCATCTTCCCCCTCTTCCTTCTGGGTATCTGGTGGAGTGGATCCAACAAGGCAGGAGCCATTGCCGGTCTGATTGCCGGTGGACTGGTTTCCATCGTAGCCATTACCTATTTCATTGCCGGGAAATCAGGAGTATCACTTCCTGCGCATGAATTTATCAGCTACTGGCTCGAAGCCTGGTATTTTGCATGGTTCGGGGCCCCACTGGCCATCATTGTCCACATTATCGTGGCCAGGATGACCAAAGAGACCCCCATTGAAATCAGGAAGTTCCTGATCGAACAGGTGCATAGCTAATTGTCGCATTTTGGCAGGAAAACGTTCCATAGGCAGACTTATCGGGATCATGCTGATCGTGGCTGTGGTGGGTATTTTACTCGCCAGGTCCTACTACGGGAACCGGAATCGGTTAGTGGATCCGAGAATTGTGTCGGCCAGAGAACTCTATGAAGGATATAATGAGTATGCCAGGACGGGCAATTACCTTCGTATTTTTGCCCTCCTGGATACCATCGAGAAGATTTACCGTTCCATCCCACATTACGAGGAGTCATTTGAACTGGGAGTACTGGAGAACAACCGGGCAGCGGCCCTGCTCACCATCGCACTCTACCGGGACAGCATTCCGGAATCTAGCAATCCCCTGAATGAACTTGCTTCAGATACCCTGGTGCAGATGGCTTCCTTCCATATCCATGAAGCCATCAGACTGTATGACCAGTGGAACACCACCTATTCCGGCTTAAACCGGGATGAGATCAGGGAACATATAAAACCGGAATTTCTGCAGGGCCTGGAGCCATTGGACATGGTCCTTAGAGAAAAATACCTGGAGACCAGGACCGAGGAGATTGAAGAAGCCCTTACCGAGAATCAGCGCAGGTTATCGGTTTGCTGTAC
Source organism: Bacteroidia bacterium (assembly GCA_004525825.1). GTDB lineage: Bacteria > Bacteroidota > Bacteroidia > Bacteroidales. Next base: position 13,328 of record SPBY01000010.1, on the reverse strand, counting down.
CAACCTGGGGCTGGTCCATCGCTACCGCGGAGAGTACATAGAGGCAGCGGAACAATATAAGAAAGCCATTGAATTGTGGGACCGTAATCTGGACGCCGAAAATAACCTGAATAAGCTGTTAAACAAACCTTTAAGAAAACGGAACTTTATACAAAGGATGTTTCCCCCCAGCAAGAAAACATCGACCAACAACTAAAACCAAAAAGCATGAAAAGATATCTGATTGTAGCACTTGTGCTGGTAGGCAATGCAACTGCATTTGCACAGGAAGAGGAGAAAGCAAAATTTGGAGCTAAATTATCTGGTTTTGTAAAAACAGATTTTTTCTGGGATTCCAGGCAGACCGTCAACGCCAGGGAATGTCACTTCCTGCTCTGGCCGGAACCTGTAATAGAAGATCCCAACGGAAACGATCTCAATGGCAAGTCCAGCTTCAACTTCCTCTCCCTGCAGTCCAGGTTAAGTGTTAATATAACGGGGCCCAATGCCTTTGGTGCAAAAACATCAGGTCTGATCGAAGGGGATTTCTTTGCCCAGGCCAACGAAAACGTTAACCTGTTCAGACTGCGACATGCATTTGTTAAGCTGAACTGGGAACACCTGGAAATCTTAGCGGGCCAGTTCTGGAATCCCTTGTTCATTACCAGCTGCTTCCCAGGCACTGTATCATTTAATACTGGTACCCCTCTGCAATCCTTTTCCAGGAATCCGCAATTGCGGGCCACCTATAAGACCAGGGGACTAAGTATCATCGGTGCAGCAGCCTCCCAGCGGGATTATAGTACGGCGGGTGAGATAGGCATGAACAGCGAATACCTTAGAAACTCGGCCGTTCCGGATATGCATTTGCAGGTCCATTTTGGAACGGACAATGAATCGGGGATGAATCTGCTTGCAGGGGCTGGTATGGCTTACAAAACCATTGTGCCCCGTCTTACCAATGCGGTTCCGGGAGAGGTCTATGCTGTGAATGAGAAAGTTGGAGGCATTACCCTGATGGTATTTTCAAAGCTCGAGACAGGACCCATAACTGCGAAACTCCAAGCACGGTATGGAGAAAATATTTCTGATCTGCTTGGCATCAGCGGATTCGGTGTAACCGGGATTACCGACCTCACCACCGGTGAGCGGACCTATACACCCTTGAAGAGCATGACCTTCTGGGGAGAAATACATTCCAACGGCAATCCCCAGGTGGGTGTTTTTGGTGGATACATCAGCAATATGGGAAGCAAAGAGGAGATCCTGTCTTCGAATCTGGTGTTTGGACTGGCCACCGACATCCGGTCCCTCTACCGGATCGCCCCCAGGGTCACTTACGATGTGGGCAAGTTAAGACTGGCCCTGGAAGTTGAGTACACCTCTGCAGCATATGGTAGCAACTATAATGAATTCTACATCCCGGACGAAACCACCAATGCCGATAACCTGAGGGGCCTGGCAGCTGTCTACTATTTCTTCTAGTTCTTGAGCTTGGGACGCAGGTAAAAACCAGTATGCGATCCCTTGTCCGGAATATTTTCAGGGGTACCTTCATAGACGAGGGTGCCCCCCTGATCGCCGCCTTCCGGACCAAGATCGATGATCCAGTCGGCGTACTTGATCACCTCCAGGTTGTGCTCGATGACCAGCACTGTATGCCCCTTTTTCAGCAGCGACTCCAGGGAACTCAATAAGAGCGAGATATCATGCATATGCAAACCTGTAGTGGGCTCATCAAAAATGAAGAGGATCTTCTCCTCGCTGGATTCCTTGCTCAGGAAATAGGCCAGCTTAATGCGCTGACTCTCCCCCCCGCTTAGTGTGCTGGAGGATTGTCCCAGCTTTACGTAGCCCAGACCTACCTGCTGCAAGGGGCTTAGTTTCTTTACTATCTTCTTTTCTGTCGATCCGTTCGATTCGCTAAAAAACTCAAGGGCTTCACTGATGGTCATTTCCAGGACATCAAAAATACTCTTCTCCCGATAGGTGACCAGAAGGATCTCATCCTTAAATCTTCTTCCGTGACAAGAGTCGCATACCAGCCTTACATCGGCCATAAACTGCATCTCCACTTTGATCTCGCCTTCTCCCTGGCACTCATTGCACCTTCCTCCGTCTATATTGAATGAAAAGTGGGACGCTTTGTAAGCGTTGATTTTGGAGGCCTGCTGGTCAGCGTAAAGTTTGCGGATTTCGTCGAAGGCTTTCAGGTAGGTGACCGGGTTGGAACGGGACGATTTACCTATGGGATTCTGATCCACAAATTCGACCCGGTCGAGCAGGTGAAGATCTCCGCACAAAATTTCATGCTTTCCGGGTTTTTCACCAGAACCATTCAGTTTCTTATTGACCGCGGGATAAAGAATGGAGCTGACAAGGCTAGACTTCCCGGAACCGCTGACACCGGTAACCACAGTAAATACATTTAAGGGGAAACGAACATCTATTCCCCGGAGGTTGTTTTCACGGGCCCCCTTTATCTCAATGTAATTGTTCCATTTCCGTCTGGAGGATGGAATTTGAATCTGGTCCAATCCATTCATATAACGGGCAGTAAGACTCCGCTCTTCATTCAGAAGGTCCTTGTGATTCCCCTGGAAGACTACCTCACCCCCATGCCTTCCAGCCATGGGGCCCATATCGATTACATGGTCGGCCGAACGGATGATCTCTTCGTCATGTTCCACAATCACCACCGTATTGCCCAGCTGCTGTAAGGATCTGAGAACCCCGATCAATTGTTCCGTATCCCGCGAATGAAGTCCTATGCTTGGTTCATCGAGGATATAGAGTGATCCCACCAGGCTGCTTCCCAGAGAGGTGGCCAGGTTGATCCTTTGACTCTCCCCCCCTGAAAGGGTGGATGACAAACGATTCAGGGTCAGGTAGCCTAGTCCCACATTACACAGAAAATCCAGGCGGCTTCCAATCTCCTTCAGCAGCCTTTTAGATACCTCTTTCTCCTTTTTTCCTATTTTTAGGTCTCCAAAGAAAAGTTTCAGCTCATCTACTGGCATAAGCACCAATTCGGCAATGGTTCTTTTCCCCACACTGACATAGGACGCCTCTTTCCTCAAGCGGCTCCCCTTGCATTCGGGACATATGGTCTTTCCGCGGTAGCGCGAAAGCATCACGCGGTACTGAATCTTGTATTTCTTTTCTTCCAGGTGGTCGAAGAATCGATGAATTCCCCTGAAATATCTGTTTCCGTTCCATAGGAGTCCTAGCTCTGCTTCTGTAAGCTGGCTATAGGGGGTATGAATGGGAAAATCAAATTGATCCGCTTTCATTACCAGCTTCTCCTTCCACCTTTTCATCTTCTCTCCCTTCCAGCACACCACTGCATCATCATAGACAGATAGTTGCCTGTTGGGTACTACCAGGTCCTCATCGATGCCCATTATCTTTCCGTAGCCCTCGCACATGGGGCAGGCTCCCAAAGGATTGTTAAAGCTGAACAAATGTTCGGAAGGCTCCTCAAACTCCATCCCGTCAGCCTCGAAACGGGTGGAAAACTCCTCCTGATCGCCAGTCCCGGGATCCCATACTATGCAATGCCCGTGACCAATCTGAAGGGCCGTTTGGACTGAATCGCCAAACCTGCTTACCGACGCTTCATCGTCCTGGACCACGATCCTGTCCACCACCAGCTCCAGAAGATAATTCTGAGGAGAAGCATCGCCCCCCTTCAGGGATGAAAGATCGATGATGCTGTTCTGGACCCTGGCCCGGGTCATGCCCTGCTGAATAAAAATGTCCAGTTGGTAATCCAGGTCCCTTTCTGCATTCAGACATACTACAGAGAGAATCACCAACCTGCTCTCCTTTTTTTGCCTGAGGATATAATCCACCACGTCGGTCACCGAGTGACGCATGACCAACTTGCCTGAAACAGGTGAATGGGTAAGCCCAATTCTGGCATACAGCAGCTTGATGTAATCATAGATTTCGGTGGAAGTACCCACAGTGGACCTGGGATTCCGGGTATTCACCCGCTGCTCCAGTGCCACCGCAGGAGGAATGCCATGAATAAAGTCCACATCGGGTTTGTCGATGCGGCCCAGAAACTGCCTTGCATAAGCGGATAAACTCTCCACATATCGTCTCTGACCTTCAGCATATAAAGTATCAAATGCCAGGGAGGATTTGCCCGAACCAGAAAGACCCGTGATCACCACCATTCTGTCGCGTGGAATCTTCAATTCCACGTTTTTCAGATTGTGTACCCGGGCTCCCTTGATATGAATTTCCTGGTCTATGATGGCTGGCATAATAATTGGGCAAAATTAGTACAATTTTGCGTTAAGAATTATTTTTACTTACTTGCATTAATATAAACCACCAAAAAAACGCTGCCTATAGGAACACCTCTACGCTAAACCAATACCAACAATAGTTTTGAGACAGCACATATTGAACGACCAAGAGTTGGTTCAGGCGTATATTAAAGGTGACCAGTCAGCCATTGAATCCCTAATTAACAGGCACCGTAGCAAGGTGTATACCTACATTTTGCTAACCATTAAGAATCAGCAACTTGCTGAAGATCTTTTCCAGGAAACTTTCATTAAAGTCATCCAATCCCTCAGGGGGGGGAAATACCGTGATAACGGCAGGTTCCTTTCGTGGGTGATAAGGATTGCGCACAATCTGATCATAGATCATTTCAGGAAAGAGAAGCAGATGAACTCAGTGTCTAACGACGACACTGAAGTGGATCTCTTCAATAGCAAGAAGCTAAGTGATGAGAACATCGAGGAGATGATCATCAATAGTCAGATCAAGACCGAAATCCGCATCCTGATCAATGAGCTCCCGAATGATCAAAGAGAGGTGGTTCTTTTGAGACACTATGGAGGCCTGAGTTTCAAAGAGATAGCCGATCAGACCGATGTCAGCATTAATACTGCCCTGGGTCGGATGCGCTATGCTTTGATAAATCTCCGTAAGCTCATCGAAGAAAAAAACCTCACCCTTACGGTTTATTAGGAAACTTTCACAGTTTTTTACAATAATCCACCTGCTTAGGCGTTTTAATTCTGAAAACCTAATTTAAATGCCTATGGTAAAAGTTTCTACCCTGTTTCACCGGGTGGATGGATTCGATGAGTCAGGCACATTTTTCAATAGTACAGACACAATGGATCAGATCCTCGGTGACAATTTCTTAGAAGAATTGCTGGGTCCCTTAGAGTTTGACCCTGGAGATAAATTGGTGAATGCCATTTTAGAACAAATCTGAAAGGGGGCCTCAAAGGCCCTCTTTTTGCTTTAAGGGATGCTTTCTTGTAACGTGCTTATTTACTGCGTAAAAAATGCCAGGTACTTCTTTAGCATCCCTTAAAAACATATAAGTCCAAGGCCTCAAAGGCCCCTTATCAGATTTGTTGTTGGAGAATGGAGATGGCGGCGGTGATGTATACGGCAGCTGTTTCGGTCCGCAGCCTGGACGATCCCAGGTGGAAGGGAGCAAAGCCAGCTTCAAGTGCCCCCCTTACCTCCTGCTCTGTAAAGTCTCCTTCCGGACCCACCATCAGCGTAAAGGGTCCTTCAGGCCCCAGTCGTTCAATTCCCACCCGATCGCTTCCGAAGCAGTAGGCAATTCCCCGGGTACCCGTGTGTTCCATCTTCATGAACTCTTCAAAGCTGACCGGATCATTCAGAACAGGCTTATAGGCTTTTAAGGACTGTTTCATGGCCGAAACCAGGATGCGCTCCAGGCGCTCAATCTTTACCTGCTTTCGCTCACTCCGGTGACAGATGAGCGGGGTGATTTCAGAAATCCCGATCTCAGTGGATTTTTCAAGGAACCATTCGAAGCGTTCGAGGTTTTTTGTGGGTGATACGGCCAGGTGGAGGGAGTATCCCAGTGCTTGATAATTCTGCTCCCTGGATTGAATCCTGAGTAGGCATCGCTTGGGGTGATCATCTTCGATGACAGCCTCATACCATCCTCCGAAACCATCCACCAGCACCACCATCTCTCCTTTTAGCAACCTGAGTACCCGAATGGCATGTTTGGACTCTGCTTCGTCCAACAAATGAGTATCGCCCTGGATATGGGGACTGTAAAAGAGGTTCATGCACAAAATTTGAAGCTAAAATTAGTAAATTAACCATCCAAATTGCTACCCATGCTCAGAATTGGACTTCTCTCAGATACCCATGGCTTCTTCGATGAGAGGATCACCGAATACTTCGGAAGCTGCCATGAGATCTGGCATGCCGGAGACATAGGGGAATTAGAGGTCGTCACTAAACTATCACGGATCGCACCGGTGGTGGCGGTCTACGGCAACATCGACGGAAGCCCCATCAGGTCGAGGTACCCTGGTCACCAGCGCCTTATAAGAGAAGGCGTCGATATCTGGATGACCCACATCGGGGGGTACCCGGGCAATTATGATTCGAGGGTCAAAGCGGGAATATTTGAGAATCCCCCAGGACTCTTTATTTCGGGACATTCACACATTCTCAAAGTGATGCCTGACAAAAAACTCGGATTGCTGCATATGAATCCCGGTTCCGCTGGCCGAAACGGTCTTCACAAGGTCAGAACCCTGATTCGCTTTGAAGTGGATCAAGGGCGTGTAGGCAATGTGGATGTCATTGAACTGGGAGAACGTTCACTGGGTAGAATTCATTAAATCCCATTACTTCTCATATTCCAGGAAACGATCGATAAACAGATCAAGCCTGCGCCGGGCAGCCAGACTGTAGACAATGGAGCCCTGTCCAATCCCGCCCCTATCCCGCCTTTCGCTTTCCTTCAGATCGAAGACCATTTCGTTAAATACCCTGTTGGATGAGAGAACCTGCAGCACCCCCGGGCTGTAGCCAATGTAGTACCAGGCATCGTCGCCTGCCCTAAGGTATATATCAAAGATATCACCGGATCCTTTTTCCACCAACTCCACATAAGCTTCCACCTTTTTATTGACCTGGATATCTCCAATGTTTCCGATCCCTATCAAACCATTGTACCGGAAAGAACTGGATTCCTGGTTCCACTTCAATGGCAGATCATTGAAAAAGATGGTATGTTTCCACTGTGGAGGAATCTCCTCATATATCCCGGTGAGGGTCAGCTGCCTTTCCAGATCATTGGCCATCTCCCTGCCCAGCAGGTCCTTCATGGCCAACTGGTAGTGCGGAGAACCCAGGTCAGCCGCATCCAGGTTGCGAAGTTCATCGATCTCCCTGCCCATCACATTCAATGCATCCTCAGAGAAAAAGAAGTCCAGTCCAAGAATCAAACGTGCTTCGAACTCATCTTCAGCCACCTTATGCATCGCATTCCCGGCAGAGACCATCTTGACCGGCCCATAATCAAGGGTGAGATCAATTTTCCCCTCGCTATAAACCCTGCAGCTCTCAGTTTCCAGTCTCAGGTATTGGCCCGGCCAGGTTTCATCTTCAATTTTCTCAGGTTGTGAGATTATATAGCTCTCCCGATTAGCGTCGTGAACAAGAAGACCGCTGGCACTGGTAAGATTTGCATCAAAATAATCTTTTCGTCCGGACAGAAAGGTCGAATAGATGTGTGTGGAATCGCGGGTGATAAGCGATCCGGCAAAAATTTTGTTCAGATCTGTGTTTTGCATCTGTTCCGGAATGGGGATGGTGATATCCCTCGGATCCACCACAGAGGTAAATCGCAACCATGCTCTGCTAATGGCGCAATCATGTACAATCCTTGTCCCGCCATCGAAAGCGAGGTAAGGAACAGAAGCAGCCATGGAGACATCTCCCTGGAAATCAAAATAGGGGCTCAGCATAAATGGATCCTCCTTAGGAATAATACCTTTGGAGCGGCTTTCAAGGCTTGTATCCACCCATATCCGTTCAAAAAAGATCTTGTAGCTATTGCCAAATGCATCCCTGTAATCATAAAATCCCGAACCGCTGTAATCATTCGCTCCCTTCACTGCCACAGAAGCATTGTAGATAAGGTGCTGCCGGTTGACCTGACTGGCAAGTATTTTGGCATTTGTAAGCAGACTCATGGTAGCCTGGTAACCAATTCCCACTTCGCCCTCGTAGGGAAACACATAAGCATCTGCCACCTCGATGAAAGGAACCTCACTTGCCTCGAGTAGTCTTGTCCTGTAGTTGTAAAGGGCCCTGGGCGCTGTAAAATGGAGACTATCCTGCCCGGGATGAGTTGACACATACACCGGGCCATAGGTACGCAGGGAATCGATCCCGATGTCAACCAGAAACTCTGGCAGGGGTTTTTCCTGCGTCAAAATCACTTCATCGCGGTCCATATTCCAGATGACCTGGTCGAGCCGTGTCTCATACAAATTGTAGGGGAACTCGATCAAGGTGGCATCCCCCCTGGCGGTAAACTCGCCCATCCTCTGATCCAGATCAATAAATGCGCTTACATCGTTAGTCAGGAAGGGATATTCACCCAACGTGCTGTCCTTGATTTTCACTCCGGCCGAATCGGCCTGAATGGTTCGCACTCCATAGCGAAACAGATCTGACTCCAGGCGTGCATCCGGCAAACCCATCGCCCCTTTCCCAGTGAGTCCCGAAGGTGCCAGAGCCAGGCTACCTCCATGATATATGCTGTCGTTAAAGATTTTGAATGTCTCATCCACCCGGCTAATCTCCATCATATCCCGTTCAGGAAAGAATTTCAGATCAGTCACATTGTTCTCCACATATGGATAGGGAGTCCCCTCCAACTGTTCATTGATCAGGAACCTCCTGGTACGAGCCATCATGGAATCGGGGTGCATGGTGAATCTGTCTGACCAGCTGTTAGATGTCAGGTAATCAAATGAACCGTACCCTCTCAATCCGGCACTACTCATCTCAATTTCGCTATAGAAGGTTCCCAAACCGCCATACAGGGGCAGTCCCTCTTCCGGTGCCTCCACATAAAAACCAAGGGAATTATCCTCCCTGAGGGTCATTTCAAGATCCAGTGGAGGCAGAATGCCTGCAGATATAAAGGTTCCATTGGGCGCGATGCTCTTAGTATTAAAATTATCGAGGCTGTCGATGACAAAGGGCTCCAGCTGAAAATAGAACTCGTCTCGCGTATACACCCCGTTTTGAATGCTCATGTCGTCGAAATAGATAAAGGAGCTTTCCAGGCTGGTAAAGGTGGGATACTGCGGATAGTTCTCCAGCCCACTTTTGTTTTGAGGATGATCGATCAGCAACTGCCCTTTCATGTTCTCCATGGCATTCTCAATCCGCTCCAGAATTGGCTCACCATACTCGTTGTACTGGTTGGTGCGAACCGATATCTTCAGAGAATCGATCTGTTGCATATTGATCAGGAACTTGTCGTAATCAAAGAAAAAATTCTTTCCTGAAATCTGGAACAGGCCTGCATCCACAAGACCGTCAAACTGGAAGCTTCTGTCGCGTTTCATAGTAATGTTTGTCCCCGATGGGATCAACCTGACATTCTGAGAATCGCTGAGAAAAATCACCGGGATCCCGCTGATGGTCAGGTCCCTTGTGTGAAGATCGAGCTGAGCGTTAGAAGCCCCCTCGGTCCGGGAGATAAATCGGATCACATCATAATCTCTCTGGCGCATGGAGGCACTTATGTAATCAAAGGTCTTCTGATGCACGGTAATCAAGTCTTTCTGATCATCGTAATACACAAATCCCAATTTTGAGAGCCCCATCAGAAGATGGCGGACCTGATAGAGCGAATAACCCACATAGTCTGCATAATTCTGGATAGCAAATGTCCGTCCACCCAGCGCCTTTGAATAGGTATAAAGCTGCGCAAGCGGATGCTCATAGTCCATCCCCTGCAGTTGTAAAAAGAAATCGTAATCGAAATAGGTATTTGATTCAAAGGTCGCACGACCTACCGATGTACCCTGGAGCGCCTGCAGTTTCATGGTCGGCTCCGACCGGTTCCAGAATAGCTCATCGAAGTTCATATCGATGTTGTGATAACTGTTGGTGTATGGTCCCAGCGACTTGAAGTCTTCCGATTTATTGAGCCTTAACTGGTCTTTCGAAACATCAAACGAAAGCTCCAGGTCGGGATGGTACATGGAGTCGGTTCCAAAATAGATGGAAATAGAAGCCTGTAGCGATCGGATGAACCGTCCATTCATGGATACCCTTTGGGCTAGTGCTTTAATACGCAGGGTATCGCCAGCATAGATCTTAAGTTCAGCTGGTTCGCCAGCCACACCGGACCCTACCAGGTTGGAACCCTCGATGGTGAGTCCACCTTTGAAGTCAATCCCCGGGATAAAATCCTCAATGGTGTAAGAGTTCTTGTAAGATGCAAATATTGGATACCTGATGGAAGCCAGGTCCTGAATCAGGGTCACCTTATCCTCCAGTTTGCCCAGGGCAATTCCGTCAAAGAGGGCAGGGTAGTAAAGTTCAACAGAATCGGCCGTATAACCCGGTGTTTTCAGGTTAATTTTGAAATTGCCAAGGTTGGCGCGCATCTCGCTGTCGGGCATGCCTGTTCGTTCCCAGGTCACCATACCCCGGGTCCCGATCCATTCCAGCGTAAATGGATCGATGTATCCGGTGGCATTCAGAATCTGAATGAAATCTCTGCCCGAGTAACAAGCCACCGTTACATCCTCAAACTGCACCGTCATCGACTCATCGGTTTGGAAATGAAATGAGGGAGTGGATACTTTCCAGGTAATGGTGTTCGAACTGTATAAAACATTCTCTTTCAGCAGGGAGGAAGTAAGGGTTAACCACTGGGCGATGGTTCCGATGGTGGTACTCTCACTATTCAAAATCTTTAAATAGCCCTCCTGCCATTCCTCGTAACCGTGAGAGGTTTTGTCCTCGAAAAAGAACTGTATCATTATTCGCTGGTAGGCAATGAAATGTGGTCTGGGTCTGCATTTGCGATCCAGCATCCGATTGGATACTCCAATGATCTCCATCCTCTGTTCATAGGAGATGGAGTCATACAGCCGCACAAACCTCTCAAAATCAGGAATTTCTGAAGATTCAAGGAATGTTCCGGTAAAAGCTCTTAACTCTGAGACATAAAGGCTCGTGTCACTGGAAAACTCCCTGATTTTCTGTGCCTTCACAGATACCACCAGAGTGATCAGAATCCATATGAGGAAGGTCCTTTTCATGCCTGAGATGCACTCTTTTTTGGCTTGATGAAAGATAGAGAGATCCAGTTGGAATCCTCTTCTGTATTATCATGATGCAGTCCACACCGATATGCTTCATTCAGCACATATTGAGCATCCTCTGCCAGGATACCGCTGACCAGGATCCGGCCTTCATCCAACAGATGACTGGTATATTCAGACATGTCACGGACTAGTGTATTGCGTGTAATATTGGCGAGAATGATATCAAACATCTCATTTCCCAATACCCCCACATCGCCCAGACGTACTTCCATGCTGGCCGTTCCGTTGCGTTCTATGTTCTCAATGGCATTTTCATAGGACCACTGATCGAAATCCACCCCAAGCACCCTTAAGGCCCCTTTGAGACATCCGTAAATCCCCAGAACACCGGTGCCACAACCCATGTCGAGAATGCGCGTACCTTCCATATCCAGTCTCCCCATCTCTCTGATCATCAACTTTGTCGTATGGTGATGGCCTGTTCCAAAGGACATTTTCGGTTCAATAACCAGGGTGTATTCCAGGTCGCCCGAAGAATCATGAAAAGGGGCCCTGATAAGCACCCCTTCATCCACCACCACAGGCTTGAACTTCTTCTCCCACTCTTCATTCCAGTTCTGGTCTTCAGTGATGTGATACCGGTACTGAAGCCTGATGTTGATGGCAGCCAGTTCATCAATGAGCAGGTTCAATTTGTCGGAAGAAAAATGCTGTTCTTCTATGTAGGCCTGAATATCATCCTTACCTTCCACAAAACCCTCGAATCCAATCTGGGACATAAGTGCATACAGTATTTCTTTTTCACTGGTGCTCCACGACCTAACAGGTATTTCAAATTCGAGGTATGCCATTGAGGCGATGTAGGCTAATATGCATTTACTATGCCAAGGAAATCTTCAGCCTTCAGGGATGCGCCTCCAATCAGGCCTCCATCCACATCAGGATTTGCAAACAGTTCAGCAGCATTGGAGGGTTTGCAGCTACCTCCATAAAGTATGGTCATGTTATCCGCGACCTCATCGTTAAAAAGCTCCACAAGCAGGCCCCTGATAAACTTATGCATCTCCTGAGCCTGTTCGGGCGACGCTACAACACCGGTTCCAATGGCCCATACAGGTTCATAAGCAATGACCACCTTTGCCATATCCTCTATGCTCAGATCTTTCAATCCTACCGTTATCTGTTCCCTGATCACATCAAACAGTTTTCCACCCTCACGTTCTTCCAGGACCTCCCCACAACAGAATATGGGTTTCAGTCCCTTTGAAAGAGCCAGTTTTGTCTTTCTATTAAGCAATTCGTTATCCTCACCATAATAGGCGCGTCTTTCCGAATGTCCGAGTATCACATACTCCACTCCCACCGATTTTAACATATCAGGTGAAACTTCACCGGTATAGGCGCCTTCTTCCGCAGAAGAACAATTCTGTGCACTCAGCTTTACTCCCTGAATCAATTCTTTGATCCTGCTCAGGTGTGTATAGGGCGGGGCAATGATCATAAGCGCATCACTGGTTTTTTCCTTTTCCAGTTTTTCCACTGCTTTTGCTAGTTCCATCCCATCTTTCAGGAGGGTATTCATTTTCCAGTTCCCGGCAACAATTCTCTTTCTCATCTTAATTTTTGTAGTTATTGATTCTTATTTAAAAATAGTAAATATTCTGAGAGCAACATGAGCATCAGAACGCCCAGGATGAACCCAATAATTACACCACGTTCCCTTTTTGAGGTCCCTTCCTTTAAAATCAAATCTGGTATAAACTGATCGAACTCCATCACATCGAATGAGAAATCCTTATATACCCCTGTTTCCATCAATAATTGTGCCTCTTCATCCATGGGTACTGAGGCATTTCCGATCAACTCGGGCCATTCAGGCAGAAGCTGTTCGACGGAAGGAAAATCCCGCCATCCCCATTTCCCCAGGACAGCTCCGTTCTTCAGTAACATGAATCCTGGATTGGAACGTGCAATAGTCTTGAGCATGATCTCATCGGCTGCCCAAAAAATGTACCCCAGCTCCAACTCGGTGGATATGGCCTCCACTTCCGAAGATGTGGTTGAGGTAATCGCATAAAAGGAGAAATCATCGGCCAGAATCTCAAGCTGGGACCAATCCCCGGCAGCTTTAAGAGCTTCCTCATTGGCTTCAGGCAAATCATGGCTGATCATGATAAGGCTGTATCCCCTGTCTGCAAGGATTTCCTCAGACCTTTCATTTCCATATTCATCCAT
>SPBY01000333.1 GCA_004525825.1 Bacteroidia bacterium | reverse complement strand
CATGTACTCCAACAAATGGAAGGGCGATTAGTCCGATCAGAAGCCCAATGCCTGCAATTACCAGGCTGGTTCCGATGATGATTAAGATGACCTTAACGAACACCAGAAGTATTTTTCCCAGTACCACGAAAAAATCCGAGGCGGCCCTTTCTGAATTTTTGTAGGTATCAGAACTTTTGGCCTTTGAATAGCTGCTTTTGACATTGTCCTTTACATTCTCATACTCTTCCTTGATTTTTTTTTCCAGGTTGGAAACGTTTACCTTTTCACCGCGCATCTCCAGTTTTTGTGCAGCCGTTTCTGCCCTGGGCAGAACAATCCAGAATATGGCATATACCAGGATAGAGGCCCCACCTGCAAAGAAGAAGATCACAAACAGAAGCCTGAAAATAACAGGATCCACATTGAAATAGGCCGATAATCCTCCACAGACGCCTCCGATCACCGAGTTCTCGGGATCACGGTATAGCCTCCTGCTCCTGCTGTAGGACTCATGGAAATTGCGTTGTTCGCCAGGTTCCTCGCCAGTATCGGCAATATCCTCCGGATTGCCCATGATATCTATTATCTCATTGACAATGGTCAGGGTAATTACCTGGGTATTAGATGTAATTCTCTCCTGGAAAAGTTCAGCAATCCTCGATTCAATATCATTGATAATCTCCTTACTCTCCTGCTTGTTGGAAAAGTGCCTGCTGATGGAATCCAGGTAGGATTTTAGCTTTTCATAAGCATCATCATCAATGTCGAAGATGATTCCGCTTAAATTTATTTTGATCGCTTTATTCATGGTACATGGCTTTATTTGATGTTCTTGATTGATTTCACTGATTTGATCAGAGAGTCCCAGGAGTCGTCCAGCTCTTTTAAATAACTTCGACCAGTGTCGGTAAGGCTATAATATTTTCGTGGCGGTCCCTGGGTGCTTTCTTCCCACCTGTAGTTGAGTAAGCCGACATTTTTCTGCCGGGTCAACAGCGGATAAAGTGTGCCTTCGACCACTATCAGGTCGTTCTCTTTCAGAGCAACGATGATATCCGAGGTATAGAGGTCCTTCTTACCCAGGATGGATAAGATGCAGTACTCCAGTATACCCTTTCGCATCTGTGCTTTTGCGTTTTCAATATTCATAGGATTTTATTTTAATGCAATAATGCTGATGAAGAATTTTACAGGATTAAATTTTCTAATATAAAGAGAGATACTCCCTGTTGTTTTGATTGATTTTGCATTCCTTGTTTCAGGTTTTCGAAGCAGGGAATCTATGGATGGGCCGATTTGCCGGCGCACCTTTTTTTGAACAGCAGGAGGTTGGGCATATTTGCTCATATTAACCAAAGAGTCAAGAGCAAAGCTGGTATCGACAGTCGTTTCGAGTTGAATGACCTGGTGTGAAGAGGGGATCAGATCAATGGCCGGCTTTTGAGCTGACAGGCTTATCGCCAGGACCAGAAGTCCCATCGTCAAAATCATTTTATATACTACTATGTTATTCATGCTATATGCCAATACAAGCAACAATCCTATACAAAGATATGTAAAAATATTAATACCATGCAATACATAGTAGTAAAAGAATAATAAAAATGTAGAAAATTTGTTAACTTGGATCTTATGGAAATCATCGGAAACATCAGTAAAATGGAGTCTTCCAGTAGGGAAGTAGTCCAGTATTTATTGCCCCTGGGAAATCGAAAAATAATTATGAATGAACTGATCGGACAGGCCGTTCAACTGGATTTCAAGGGAAAAATACACTGTATTAAGTGTGGCAGAGAGACCAGAAAGTCATTTGCACAGGGATACTGTTATCCCTGTTTTACCACAGCTCCGGAAACAGAAGAGTGTGTACTTAGGCCCGAATTATGCAGGGCCCATGAGGGGGTGGCCAGGGATATGGAGTATGCGGAGAAGCATTGTCTGAGTGATCAGGTGGTATACCTCTCCATCACCAGTGGCTTAAAGGTAGGGGTCACCCGAAGCTCACAGGTACCTGCCCGGTGGATCGACCAGGGTGCACTGAAGGCCATTGAATTTGCCCGGACACCCAACCGGTATACAGCTGGCCTGATGGAAGTGGCCCTGAAGAATCATATTGCAGATAAAACGAATTGGAGGAAAATGCTCCTGGGTTCCGATCCGGGCCACATGGATCTGGTAAGTGAGAAAGCGAGATTGAAGGCGATGGTTCCGGAGGAGCTGAGGTCTTATCTGACGGAGAATGAAAGTGTAATTGAGCTGACATACCCCGTGGAAAGATACCCCGAGAAGATCAGGAGTCTCGATTTCGATAAGGATCCAATGGTATCCGGCGTTCTGACGGGGATCAAGGGACAATACCTGATGTTTGACCAGGACAGGGTGATCAATGTCAGAAAGTTTGGTGGTTACCTGGTCCAGCTGACGACCTCTGTTTAAGCTTCCATGGAGTATATCTCCCTGCGGAGGTTCTCCCAATGAGATTCGTCCATTTTGGCACCGATCACTTCGATGACCCTGCCGGCAAGGATGGATCCCATTTTCCCACAGGTTTCAGGACTTAAGCCTTTCAAATGGCCGTAAATAAAACCTGCTGCAAAGAGATCACCGGCCCCGGTGGTATCGATGGGCTTGGAAGGCCTGACACCTACTCTGATCATCCCCTCTTCACAAACGCAGAAAGAACCTTCGGCACCCAGCTTGATTACCACCAGATCGCACAACTCTTTCACCTCTTTAGCCCCCTCTTCCGGTGATTTGCCGGTAAATGCTTTGATCTCCTCTTCGTTGGCGAAAAGGATATTCACGTAATCGGAAATGATGGTTCTGAAGAAATCGGCATATTCGGCCACCACGTTGAAGCTGGCCAGATCGAGGCAAATTTTTAGTCCCGCTTGGGAGGCCAGCCTGAGTGCTTTCTCAAACATTTCCCGATCCTGAACCAGGTAGCCCTCCACATAGAAGTAGTCGTAGCCCTCAAAAATATCGTGGGTAATGTCTTCTGCCCGAAGATTGACTGCAGCCCCCAGGTAAGTAGCAAAGGTCCTTTCGGAATCCTTTGAGATCAGAGCCATGGCCTTGCCGGTCTCAGTCATGGTGCGAAAAAGAATGGGAGTGATCTTATTAACCTTCAGGTCTTTCTTAAAGAACTTGCCCATGTCGTCGTTGCCCACAGAACCCACAAACCCGGTGTCGATGCCCAGGTGAGCAAGTCCGTGAATGGTGTTGGCGGCAGATCCCCCGGAGGCTCTTGCCTTGGACATCCCTGCAGTCTCTGCATGAATGAAATTGGAGGTATCCAGATCCACCAGGGTCATGCTTCCTTTGGGTAGTCCAAGACTATCCAGGATATCATCGTTCTCTATTCGGGCGATGATATCCACAAGCGCATTTCCCATTCCAAGTACCTTTGCCATTTGTCTGTGTTTTTTAAAGCAAATACAAAACTAATCAAATTATCCCTACTCATACGACAGTTCCAGGCATAAGGTTTTTTGATTATTGGTTGTTTTATTGGTGAAAAGCTACTATTTTTGCGTCGCTTATTTAGGCACAGTTACGAAAACTGGAAAATTCCTCAGTAGCTCAGTTGGTTAGAGCGGCGGACTGTTAATCCGTAGGTCGTAGGTTCAAGTCCTACCTGGGGAGCAAAAAAGAGGCTGGATCATTGATCCAGCCTCTTTTTCGTTAGGTATACCCGTTCAGCGCTTAAAATCTTTACTGCGTAAATCTTTATAGGCTTCTTCACGGGTATACTCTAACAGCAGGCGTACTTTTATACAGCCTTTTCTAAAGTCGAACATAAGGTGACTCAGGTGAGCATCTTCAGCACCCCGCGAACATAGCCCACCGATTCGGCCAGTCCATCCAGGGGATCTTTCTCATCCTTTTCGTATTCGAAACTGACGACCTTGTCGTAATTCTTCTCCAGAAGCATCTTCAGGAAGCCTGGAATATCAATGACACCATGACCAATCTCGCAGGTCTGGCCCGAAGCTTCCGCTTTGTCTTCGTCTTTGATGTGAATGTCGTGCACCCTGTCCATGAACCTGGCGGTATCTGCGATGGGATCAATCCCAAGACGGACGGTGTGGCCAACATCCACACAGAGGCCCATGCCGGGATCCATATCCTTGATAAGCTTGTAGGCACTTTCCGGCGTGGGGTACTTATTGTCGCCCGGTCCATGATTGTGGATGGCCAGCACGATTCCGGTCTCTTTTACCTTCCGGTTGCACATCTCCAGCAATTCGTGCTCGGGCACTCCTACGATTACTTTCATTCCTGCATATCCTGCATAGGCAAAAGCATTCTCCACTTCTTCTTCATTTGTCATATAGATCACCCCGCCTCCGTATAGATCGATTCCGGCCTCCCGCACTTTAGCCGCCATGCTTTTAATTTCCTCCGGCGTTGAATCCAAAGGCATGTGCATGCTTTTCAGACAGAGCTTTTTAATGTCGAGCCGGCTGGTCATTTCTATGGTCTCCTCCAGGCTGAATTCCCTGAATGTATAGGAGGCGATTCCAAGTTGAAATGGAATGCCCGCTTCTTTAAGGGGCGAAGACGGGGTTGAAGCAAGTATTGAAGGGGTCTGTGCAGCCAGGGCACCGGCTCCTGCAACTCTT
>SPBY01000008.1 GCA_004525825.1 Bacteroidia bacterium | reverse complement strand
CATCAAGTGGAAGGGAAAGTACCTGCTGGCTGTCCGCTGCGAAGGAAACGACCGCAAATCCTTCTTCGCCATAGCCGAAAGTCCCAACGGGGTGGACAATTTCAGGTTCTGGGAGCGGCCGCTGACCATGCCCGAAACCGACGATCCCGATACCAATGTATACGACCTCAGGCTCACCCGGCACGAAGACGGATATATCTATGGCATTTTCTGCACCGAACGAAAAGATCCCGGGGCCCCCGAAGGGGATACCAGTTCGGCAGTGGCTGCTGCCGGGATGGCCCGCACCAGGGATCTGGTGGAGTGGGAAAGGTTACCAGACCTGATTACCTATGGTGGACAGCAGCGGAATGTGGTGCTGCATCCCGAATTCATCCGGGGAAAATACGCCTTCTATACCCGTCCGCAGGATGGCTTCATCGATACGGGCAAAGGGGGAGGAATCGCCTTTGGACTTTCCGATTCCATGATGAATGCGGAGGTAAAGGTGGAAGAGATCATGGATGCCAAGACCTACCACACCATTTATGAGCTGAAGAACGGTCAGGGTCCGGCCCCCATCAAGACGGAGAAGGGTTGGCTCAACCTGGCCCATGGAGTCAGGAATTGCGCTGCCGGACTCCGGTATACCCTCTACCTGTTTATAACGGCCCTGGACGATCCCTCCAGGGTGATCCACAAACCCGGTGGCCTGTTCATGGGTCCCCTGGGGGAAGAGCGCGTGGGTGATGTTTCCAATGTTCTTTTTACTAATGGCTGGATTGCAAATGAGGATGGGACCGTGTATATTTACTATGCCTCTTCAGACACTCGCATGCATGTGGCCTCTTCCACCATCGACCAGCTGGTGGACTACTGTATCAACACCCCCGAAGACGGACTGCGTTCCGCCGCATCGGTTTTGGCCATCAATGAGCTGGTGGACAGGAACAATGTCTTCCTGGGGAAATAAATTGTGCTAATTCATAAATTATGAGATTACCTGGTCAAATGATTGCCATATCCCTGTCAGTCTTCTTGCTTGCAAGCTCCATGGAAAGTGGGGAAGAACCTGCTTTGAAAGAGGTATTTTCCGAATACTTCCACATGGGTGCTGCATTGGGGCCCTCGGTTCTCAGGCAGGAAGTGCCTGAAGCAACTTTGGTGGTGGAGAAACACTTTTCTTCCATCACCCCTGAAAATGACATGAAATGGGAGCGGATCCACCCTCAACCCGGCAAGTACAATTTCAGTCTGCCTGACTACCTGGTCAATCTGGGTGAAAAGAAGCAAATGTTTGTGGTGGGGCACACCCTGGTTTGGCACAACCAGACACCCGCCTGGGTATTTCATGACGAACAGGGGAACCTGGTCTCCCGCGATACCCTGCTTGCCAGGATGCGTGAGCACATCTTCACGGTCATGACCAGGTACCAGGGCAAAGTCCATGGCTACGATGTGGTCAATGAGGCCATTACCGACCAGGGCGGATTGCGCGAGTCCCTGTGGTATAAAATCATAGGTGATGACTACATCGAACATGCCTTCCGCTTTGCCCATGAGGCTGATCCTGAAGCCGAACTTTACTATAACGATTTTTCTCTGGCAAGTCCCTCCAAGCGTGAGGGGTGCATCCAATTGGTAAAAAGCCTTCAGTCGAAAGGGATCCACATCGATGGTGTGGGCATGCAGGGGCATTACGATATGTCCTACCCGGATTTGAAGGAACTGGAAAAGAGTATTGTGGCTTATTCAGAACTGGGTGTGAAAGTGATGATCACCGAGCTGGATATTTCGGTCCTCCCCTGGCCGGAACTGGCTCCTGGAGCCGAGGTCACCAGCAGGTTCAAATACCGTCCCGAGCTGGATCCATACAAGGAGGATTTTCCCAATTCAGCCCAGGAGGAACTGGCCGGGAGGTATGCCGATATGTTCAGAGTTTTTGTGAAACATGCCGACAAGATTTCCCGAATTACCTTCTGGGGAGTCAATGACGGTACCTCCTGGAAAAACAACTTCCCGGTCCGCGGACGCACCGACTTCCCCCTGCTGTTTGACAGGAACTACCTATGCAAACCGGCTTTTCATGCAGTGATCGCTACAGCGATTAACCAAGCACCACCTCTACCTGATTGACGCTGCCCTCTTGGCAGATGGGTACCAGATTGCCTTCCAGTTTTTCCCCATTGAGCAGCAGCTCCTTCACCCCTGAATTTACGTGGGAAGGATTGCTGACCTCGATGCGGTAAGTGGCTCCCCTGAACTTACGGTTCACCACATAGCCATCCCAGGCTTTGGGGATTACCGGATTGATCAGCAATCCATCAAAGTCGGTCCGGATGCCCAGAATAAACTGTGAGATGGCATAGAAGTTCCAGGAAGCTGTTCCGGTGAGCCAGCTGTTTTTTGCTTCGCCCGGTTTGAAAGCGTCCTTTCCGGCAATCATCTGTGAGTAGACATAGGGTTCAGTCTTATGCAGGTCGCTGATCCCCTCCAGGTAGGGAGGACAAATTTTTCGAAAGTATTCCCAGGCCGCATCTCCGTTGCCATCCAGTACCTCGGCAATCATGATCCAGGGATTGTTGTGGCAGAAGATCCCCGCATTCTCTTTGTAGCCTTCCGGGTAGGAGCTGATCTCCCCGTATTTGACAATGTATGAGGTGAAAGCCGGATTGTTCAAAACGATGCCATACTCACAATCGAGTCGCTCCTTCACAGAATCGAGTGCCGTCCTCGCACGTCCATCCTCCAGGCCAATGCCCGCCATGATGCACATGCCCTGAGATTCGATAAAGATCTTGCCTTCTTCCCTCTCGTCACTTCCAATCTTCTCGCCAAAGTGGTCGTAGGCCCTGATGAACCACTTTCCATCCCAGCCATGCTCGTCTACCACCTTAAGCATATTTTCAATATGTCCCGCAGCCCGCACCGCCTCCTCAGCCTTACCCAGTTTTTGGCACAGCTTCACGTAAGCATTCCCGTAGAGTACAAACATCCCGGCAATAAATACTGATTCGGCCACTCCCCCTTCGCGGTTTTCGGTGGTCTGAAAGGACTCTCCCGGGGTCTCCGAAAAACAGTTCAGGTTCAGGCAATCGTTCCAGTCGGCCCGGCCAATCAGGGGAAGTTTATGCGGACCCAGGTTATGTACCACATGGTCGAAGGAGCGCTTCAGGTGTTCAAAGAGCGTAGCCTTATTAGACTCGTCGTTGTCAAAGGGCACCAAAGCCTCCAGGATGCTCCAGTCGCCAGTCTCCTTGATATACTCATCCACTCCCAGGATCAGCCAGAGCGGATCGTCGTTGAAGTTGCTCCCTACTGCATCGTTCCCCTTCTTGGTGAGAGGCTGGTACTGGTGATAGGCGCTGCCATCCTCGAACTGGGTGGAAGCAATATCGATGATCCTCTCCCGGGCCCGTTCCGGCACCTGGTGTACAAAACCTATCAGGTCCTGGTTGGAATCCCTGAATCCCATGCCGCGGCCAATGCCCGACTCAAAAAAGGAGGCACTGCGGCTGAAATTAAAGGTCACCATGCACTGGTACTGGTTCCAGACATTCACTGCCCGGTTCAGCTCCGCCTCGGGGTGCTCCAGCTGATACACTGAGAGCAGGTCGCTCCAGAATTTACCCAGGTCCTCAAAGGCCTGGTCCACATCGGCAGAGGTCTGGAACTGAGCAATCATCGTCTCCGCGGGGGACTTGTTAATCACCTGGTTCTCCACAAACTTGTCTGCCACCGGCACCTCCACATAACCCAGTACAAATACCAGATGCTTCTCCTCCCCTGGTTCCAGCTCGATGTTCAACTGGTGGGATGCCACGGGCGACCAACCATGGGCATGGGAATTGCGTGCCTGGCACTCCATCACTGCATCGGGAGCATCAAAACCATTGTAGAGTCCTAAAAAGGCTTCACGATCGGTATCAAGTCCGTCCACCTTTTCATTGACGGTGTAAAAGGCATAGTGATCGCGCCGCTCCCTGTATTCGGTTTTATGGTAAATGGTCGAATCCACAATTTCCACCTGGCCTGTGGAAAAATTCCGCTGGAAATTGGTATTGTCCTCCAGGGCATCCCAGAGGCACCACTCCACGAAAGAGAAGAGCGAAAAAGAGCGCTTCCGGTCGCTTTTGTTTGTCAGCTTCACCCGCTGGACCTCCCCCTTGTAACCCACCGGAACCATGTAAAGCACTTCGGCTTCCAGCTGATCCACCTCGCCGGTGATCCGCGTATAACCCATGCCGTGACGACACTCGTACTTGTCCAGTTCAGTTTTCACCGGTTTCCAGCCCGGCGACCAGACTTTCCCATTTTCGTTGATGTAAAAATACTTGCCCCCGTCATCTACCGGTACATTGTTGTACCTGTAACGGGTGATCCTTCTCAGGCGGGCATCTTTAAAAAAGCTATATCCGCCGGCCGTATTGGTAATGAGGGAAAAGAAATCCTCGCATCCCAGGTAGTTGAGCCAGGGATAGGGAGTTTGAGGATTGGTAATTACATATTCTCTTTGTTGATCGTCAAAATGTCCGAATTTCATGAAATTTTCTGTTAGAGTATGGTCCTGGTTTTTTACTAAAGATAAATATACATAAATCGATCGAGAGGTTTAAAATTGCATTAAATTCACAACTGATGAATGCTCACAAGATCTTCCTTCAAATGGCCGTTGAAGAAGCTGCTGCCGGTATAAGGGCGCGGGACGGCGGACCCTTCGGAGCCATTGTAGTAAGGGACGGGAAGGTCATTGGCCGGGGTCACAACTGCGTCCTCAGTTCAAACGATCCCACGGCTCATGCCGAAATCAGTGCCATACGGAATGCCTGCGCCCTGGAAAAAAATCCCCATCTCACCGGTGCCACCCTCTATTCCAACTTTGAACCCTGTCCCATGTGCCTGGCAGCTATCTACTGGGCCGATATTCGCCATCTCTATTTTTGCAGTGATAGGGAAAAGGCTAGTGATATTGGATTTATGGACCGTCAACTTTATGAAGAGTTTGCCCGGCTCCCCGGCCAGAGGGAGATGAATACCACACAAATAGGAATCCCGGAAATGGACCTCTTGCTGGAGGAATGGAAGGGCCTGGAGGACAAAATTATCTATTAAACCCACACTTTCATTGCTTTTTAAGGATCATCTGCTACTTTTATGGAGCGAGCTAAAACCTAACTAAACCACATAATTATGAAAAGAAGAGAGTTTATCGGCAAATCGGCAGTTGCCACAGGTGCATTTACGGTCATTCCAAAGCACGTCCTGGGGAAAACCACTAAGACCGCCCCGAGCGAAAGGATCAACCTGGGATACATTGGAGTAGGGAAACAAGCCATGGGACTGGTGAGGAGTCTGGACGAGTGTCCCGAAACCTTGGTCCTGGCGGCCTGTGATGTGGATACGATAAAATTGGAGGCCTTTAAAACGGCTGCTGAAACTCTCAATGCCACGAAGCTCGAGGGGGGTAGCCAAACGGTGGATACCTATGAAAACTATCTTGAACTTCTGGATAGAAAAGACATCGATGCGGTGGTCATAGTAGCTCCCGATCACTGGCATGCCAAGATGGCCGTGGATGCCGCCAAGGCTGGCAAGGACATCTATTGTGAAAAACCCCTGGCAGCTACCGTAGCCGAGGGCCGGGCCATGGTGGATGCGGCCAGGAAATATGACCGGGTATTTCAGACCGGCAACATGCAACGTTCCTGGAGAAATTTCAGACATGCCTGTGAGATGGTCTCCAATGGATATATAGGCGAAGTGAAAGAGATCAATGTAAGCGTGGGCGATCCTTGGATGGCCTGCGAACTTCTCGCAGAACCGGTTCCTGAAAACCTGAACTGGGATCTGTGGGTGGGTCCTTCGCTGTTCCGGAACTACAACGCGGAGCTGGCACCCCCCATTGAAAGCAGATCATGGGCCAATTGGAGAGCCTACCGCGGATATGGAGGTGGACAGGTCACCGACTGGGGAGCACACATGTTTGATATCGCCCAGTGGGCCATGGGCATGGACAAGTCGGGACCGGTAGAATTTATCCCGCCCGAACATGGAGCCAAAAGAGGAATGAAGATGGTATACGAAAACGGAG
This sequence comes from Bacteroidia bacterium, assembly GCA_004525825.1. Classification (GTDB taxonomy): domain Bacteria; phylum Bacteroidota; class Bacteroidia; order Bacteroidales. Next base: position 11,603 of record SPBY01000008.1, on the reverse strand, counting down.
TAGTGATGAATCATGTGGACTGGGGAAGTTTCAACGCTGTACAGTTCCTGGGCTCGGAAGGAAAGATCGAGGTGAGCCGCGGTTTTTACCGTTCAGACATTGAAGGGCTTACAGAACTGGAGCTAAAGGAAAGCGACACAGCGCTCTATACCAGCGATAACCATTATCAGGACTGGATCGACGCCATTAAGAAACGAACCCGTCCCGTATCGGATGTGGAAACCGGACACAGAACTGCTTCCTTATGCAACATTGTGAACATTGGCTATGCTCTTGAGCGGCCCCTGAAATGGAAGCCAGCCCACGAACGCTTTATTGATGATGACGCTGCAAATAGCATGCTCACCAGGCCCTTCCGCGGAAAATGGGATTTTAATGACTATTAGAACATTGTAACATAAATTTCTTGTATGAAGGGACGGACCTCTCAGCTTTTCATAGGAATCATCTTCTTCCTTTCGGTGGAAGGTATAGCTGTGGCCCAGGGTCCCCCCTTTGCTGAATTCCTAACCCAGGATGATGGCTGGTGTGTGCTGAGTAACAATCAAAGCATTGCAGAGATCCTGATCACAGGGGAAGTAGATACCTCCCGTTTCGAGCTCCTGGTAGAACTCAGAGGAAAAATGGAAACGCTGGTCAACCTTCCCTCCGGCATATTCACCCTCTTTCTGAACAACCAGCTGGGACGCAATGAGTACATCATTCACAAGGTCATCGAACACCAGGAGTACATGGACCTGGAAACCGAGGTATTCGACACCCTGGTGATGGAGGTCCACGCCCTGCCCAACATGACCTTTTCCGTGGATGAGGGTGATATTTGCAGTCCCGCCGATGTGGTGTTAAGAGGCAGGGAGGGCTATCCCCTTTATACCTGGGATTACGGGGACGGAAGCGGCAAGACCACCTCCACCAACTGGACCATACATACCTATGTTTTAGAAAGCGGAGATCAGCCCGAGAGCTTTGCCACAAAGTTGAAGGTGGAAACAGACTTCGGTTGTGTGGACTCGGCAAGTGGCAGCGTGGAGATATACCCGACCCCCGGGGCCGATTTTACGGTCATCCCCCAGACCCTGCTATATCCCCATGTCACCGTTACTCTAAGTAACCAGACCCTGGGAAACTGGAGCTTCCTGTGGGATTTTGGCGACGGGAGAAGCAGTCCGGACAGGGATCCTGGCATTCATGAATACGATACCTACGGTATTTTCGACATCACATTGAAAGCCTTCTCTGCACAGTGCTCGGACACCCAGAGCCGGCAGATCCAGATTTTTCCACCGCCGCCGGTGGCTGCCTTTTCGCCCGACACCTCCGGTTGTCCTCCCCTGGAAGTTCCATTCAGGAACCACAGCCGCTATGCTGACAGCTATGCCTGGGATTTTGATGATGGTTCTGTTTCCACTGAAGCCAATCCCACACACACCTTCCTTGAGAGCAAAGAGCACCATGTGACCTTGGAAGTGACCGGCTTGTCGGGAAGCAATCAAACCGAAGAGATCGTCCTGATACATGAGCTTCCTCAGGCTGACTTTGATTTCGCGGAGCCCAGCACGGTGGATACCAAATACACCTTTTTTAATAAGTCTGTCAACGCGGTAGAGTACAGCTGGGATTTCGGAGATGGAAGCACTTCCGATGAACAAAGCCCTTCCCACGACTACATTGTCCCGGGAAGCTATACGGTCACCCTCTACGCATGGAGCGACGAGGGCTGTGTGGACACCCTGGTACGTGAATCGCTGGTGAACGTCCCGGTGGGAGAAGGTGAGGCCACATTTCCCAACGCCTTTGTCTGGAACGGTACGGGACCCACAGGAGGAGCATGGACCCCGGGAAACGATGATAACACTGTTTTTCACCCCAAAGTGAACGGGGCTACGGAATTTAGAATGGTCATCTTCACCAGGCTTGGACATAGAATATTTGAAAGCAATGAAGTATATGTGGGATGGGACGGGTACATGGTGACAGGCGATCTGGCCCAATATGGTGTCTACATATACAAGGCCTGGATTACCTATTCCGGAGGGGAACAGGAAGTTCTGACCGGCGATGTTACCTTCCTCTATCCAAAACAATAAGCAAATCCTTCACTCCTCTGAGCGGCCTGACTATTCTGTAAAAGCCTGAAAGGGAAGGAGTTCGCTGCTCACATGCTTCATTACATTCTGAAAGGTATCCACCCACAGGATATCGCTATGCTCATCCAGGTAAGATAGCAGTTGTTCATGGGCCTCGCTGGAAACATTCAGATAGCCCCCACCCACGCTATGGAACATAATCACGGCCATGGTCCCCTGCTCAATTGCCTGTTCCACATATTGTATGAGTTCCTCCCCGGTGGGATCCACTACGCCCCAGGAAGGCACATAGTAAGGATCGACCTGGTCCATGGCGGCCGGCATCTCCCCGCCTCCCCTGGCCGCGGGAAAAAGGGTCCGGATATCATCCACAAAGCTAAGCCCCTTAATGGTATGGTTGGTACAGGTATAGGCAAAACTCCGCTCCTCCCTGCCATCCACTGCCTTCAACAGGCTGTTGGCCGTAAACAGCTCGCTCATTAGGCGCTCCAGGGTATAGGAGTCCAGATCGTATTCCGGCTTCACCCAATCGTAGGTGCTTCCGTGGCAGGGATGAAACAGGGTATGGTTTCCCAGTTCGTGTCCCCTGGCGGCCATGGCCCGCCATTCACCGGTACGTGAATTCAGCGACACAGAGTTTCCGGTCACATAAAAGGTTCCCCTGAATCCATGCCTCTCCAGGGCAGGGGCAGCCACATCGAGATGGCAATCCAGTCCGTCGTCGTAAGTGAGGCATACTGCCGCCTTTTTTTCCTCCGGCCACGCAAACTTAAGGCTCTGTTTTTCCTGTGCCTGCAGGCCGTTTAAGCCAAGCAACAGGATCAGGGAGGCACACAGGGTGAATCTTCTCTTTTCCATAAAATTTTTACCTTTAGTCAAATCAAATCTAGCCATTATGAAACTGAAATCACAGCTAATCGCCCTTCTTTTATCCGGGATTTTACTTACGCTATCATTCCAGGCTAACAGCCAGGATGTGCTTTCGCCCGCAGATCTCCTGCAACTGGAATCCATGGGTGGACTCGAATTAAACCCGGTAAAAGATGAACTTATTTTTTCAGTTTCCACCCCCAGGGGCCCCAACGAGGATCCAGGAGGATCCAGGATCGAGTACTTCAGAGATATGCCTTCATATCCATCTCCCGTGCCACTGTTCAGTGGGGATGTTCAAGGCCGGTCGCCCCAATACAGCCCTGACGGTGAACACATTGGATTCCTCTATGCAGAAAATGGAAAGGCTACACAGGTATGGGTAATGGATGCCTCCGGAAGCCATATGAAAAAACTGACCCAGGAGGAATCGGGTGTTTCAAGTTTCAAATGGCAGCCCGGAAAAAAAGGCATAGCCTACCTCTCCAGCAGCTCTGTAAGTGCACGCGAAAACGAGCTTAAGAAGAGGGGCTACGACTTTATCTATTACGAAGAAAACCTGCTTAATAACCACCTGCACATGGCCTGGTTCGACGACCAGTGGAAGCAGATCAGTACCTGGCAGCTGACTGACGGGGCCAATGCCTGGGATTTTGAATTTAACCACCAGGGTACACAGCTGGCTGTCACCCTCTCTCCACAGAATCTTATTGACCATAGTTATATGTTCAGGCGCATCTACCTGATCGACCTGGAGACGGGCCACATGAAACAGGTTTCACAAAATGAAGGAAAACTTGGCAACTATGTTTTCAGTCCCAATGGCAAGTACCTGGCCTACGCTGCAGCACTAAATATCAATGACCACGCAGTAAGCCAGGCCTTTGTGATCGATCTGAACTCCGGTTCCATCTCCAACCTTAGCCCTGAAAAGTTCAGGGGTCATGTGAGCTGGGTGAACTGGAAGGACGATGAGCATGTGCTCTTCCATGCTTCGGAAGGAGTATATCCCACCCTGAATACCATTCCGGTGAAGGGTGGAAAAAGAAAGATCGTCCTGAATGGGGCAGAATGCGGAATCATTTTTAGTCCCCCCAGGTTCGACTCGGACTTCCAGGACTTTGTCTTTACCGGCTCCACTCCTGGCGACTATATAAACCTCTATCGCTGGGATGGAAAAAATGATCCTGAAAAAATAAGCAAGTTGAATCCAGTCCTTCAGGAGAAGAAACTGGGCAAACAGGAGGTAATCTCTTACCAGGCCAGGGACGGACAGGTGATAGAAGGCATTTTGATCCACCCTGTGGACTATGAGGCAGGGAAATCCTATCCGCTGATTGTATATGTACACGGCGGACCCGAATCGCACCACTCCAATGGCTGGCTGAGCAGCTATGGCACCCCCGGACAGGTCATGGCCGGGAAAGGATACCTGGTGCTCTACCTCAATTACCGGGCCAGTACAGGCTATGGGGTTGACTTTGGTATGGAAGGATTTATGGATCCGGCCGGAACAGAGTTTGATGATATTGCCGATGGCATCGAATGGGCCATACGGGATAAAGGAGCCGATCCTGAACGGGTGGGACTGGCAGGAGGATCCTACGGGGGATATGCCTCAGGCTGGTTTGCCACCTACTATACCCGGTATGTGAAGGCCGTTTGCATGTTTGTGGGGATCAGCAACAACATCAGCAAGCGGGGAACCACCGACATCCCCTATGAAGAGCTGTATGTGCACTCCGGTAAAAAGCTGGAAGAGCAGTGGCAGCTTGACCTGGAACGCAGTCCCATCTACTGGGCCCACCAGAGCAAAACCGCCACCCTGATCTACGGCGGGGCAGCCGATACCCGCGTGCACCCTTCCCAGAGCTTTGAGCTCTACCGGCGCATGAAAATGAACGACCATCCGGCCGTCAGGCTGGTGCAATACCCCGGTGAAGGTCACGGAAATAGCAAGCAGGTGGGCCAGATCGATGTCCTCTACAGGCAGATGGAGTGGTTCGACTGGTACGTAAAAGACCTTCATCCCCTGGACGGGCCCATGCCCCGGCTGGATGTAAGTGACCGCTACGGGCTCGACTGGAACTACACCCCTACCCCTTAGGGAGTATTTTCAAAAAGGTGATGAGCGAAAATTAAGGCTTACAATCTCAGTTTCTGAGCTGATATTTCAGTTTTTCCAGTCCCTGTAGATTTCGTTCCAGGACCGGCCTGATATCTTCTCCATCGGTATGTCCGATGATTCCTATGGAACCCGAAAAAGCAGAGGCCTGAATGGCTCTCATCATTTCCAGTTCCCTGTCCCCATTTCCCAGGGTAATGATTTTGGGTCCCTCTGCCCTCATGCCATTGAGATTGATGGTGCTAAGATAGGGAAGCATCAGGTCCAGGTACTCCGGGAATCTGTCAAGATGCTCATGCCCATGGTGAAAATTATAGACGATCCTGACCTCCTTGTTCCCCAGTTCTTCGATGATCCTGACCAGGTTCCCGGGTTCGCCATACCACCCGCCATGGTTATAGAGTGCCAGGGTGCACCCTATCTTCTCAGCTTCCACAAGAATTTCCCTGAGGGACGAAACGGCCAGGGCAAGACTCTCTTCCCCCGAAAGTCCTTCAAAAGCATCCTCCGGCATTCCCACCCAGACTTCCGTTTGGGTGTCACTGGCTTCCAGCATGTCAAAGAGGATCCTCCCGGCTTCCCCCATCACATCCTCCTGCCTGGGATCTGCCCACAGCCATACTGCCTGAAGGCAGATATCATGTGCCTTAAGTACTTCAATCTCCTCCGGGAAAGAGGGTATGTGGGAATCGCGGTAATCATAGGCCAGGGCAGATATCCCCAGCTCCCCGAGCATCACTGCCCGCTGTTCCGGCGAACGTTCTTCTGCATCAAAGGGGACAATGCACCAGGCCACCAGGTTCTCTTTATCAAACAGTTCCCCCTTCTTCTGGGATGTAATACATCCGGACATACAAATCCCAATAAGCCCTATGTATATGAATACTTTTTTCATGGGTCATCGGCAAAATACCTTCCCAGCTCTTTCACAATGGCCTTTTTCACCTCCAGGGGATCGATGATTCCATCGTGCCGGTAAAGCACCTTTCCCCCGGGAGCCACCAGGAGGGTATAGGGAAGATTCCCCTGCCATCCGGGATCGAAGGCATTAATAAAGCCTTCTTTGTCGTCCCCCATATACAGGTAATTGGAGAAGGCAGCCTCCTGTTTCACCAGGAAGGCCCTCACCTTCCCGGCAGCCGTCGATTTATCGGCACTGACCGATACCACCTCGAAATTCCGCTGACCGTACATGCGCTGCATCTTCACAAACTCCGGAAACTCGATCACACAGGGACCGCACCAGGTGGCCCACACATTGATCAGCCTGTAGTTTTCGCCCTGGTTATTGATCAGCGCTTCGATTCCCTCCAGATCTGTTTCCTCCAGCGCCACCGTCTTCTCCTTCCATTGTTCATCCAGGGTCTTTCTCCAATCCACTTTCGATTTCCACTTCATGGAACAGCCAAAGGCTTTGGTGCTCTCTACAGCTACTTCCTTCCCGGCCAGAAGGGCATCGATGGCATTGCGGGCATCGGTCTGGGTCGGGGACTTATAGGGATCTTCCATGTCGTCGATCCGTCCGCTGTAACGAAGCTTCCGCTTGCGGTCAAATATGAAAACATGCGGGGTGGCTTTTGCCCCGTAAGCCAGGGCCGCACTCTGCTCGTCGCCGTCGTACAGGTAGGGGAAATTATACCCTTTCTCCCGGGCACGGATCTTCATCTCCTCAAAGCTGTCTCCCAGGTCGGTATAACCCAGTTCTTCCAGGCAAACTGCCCCGGGATGGTTGGAGGAGATGGCTACCAATTGCATCTCCTCCGCGGTATAACGCGCACTCAGCTCCTTCATCCTCTCCTCGTAGGCCTGGGCCGTGGGACAATGGTTGGCCGAAAACACAATGCATAGTACAGCAGCCTGGCTAAAACTCTCCAGGGTATAGCTAAGATTGTCGATCCCCGTGAGGGTGAACGCGGGTGCTTCACTTCCGATGGCCAGGGTTTCAGGCTCATCAGCCTGCAGGTTAGTTGCTGTCTGCAACAGCAGTCCAAAGAGTATGATACGGATCATCGTTCAACTATTTAATTGACACAAAAGTTATTTTACTGTCTGGTCAGGTGGAATGCCCAGTCTTTCGTACAGATTTCTTCTCCCGGCCTTATCCTTGGTAAGCACTTCCTGTGCGTATCCTGCCACTTCAACTGCCACTTTTCGGGGCACCACAATGACCCCGTCACCATCGGCCACAACCACATCACCCGGACATACCAGTACTCCCCCGATGGATAGTGGCCGGTTCACCGATTCAAGCTCATTTCGGCCCGGCCGGATTCCCCTCCCCTTCTCCCTCAGGTAGAGCGGGACCTCTTCAAGCGCCACCTCGTCGGTATCTCTCGAAGAAGCATCTGTAACCACCCCCACAGCTCCTCTCTCTTTCCAGACCAGTATGTTGTTGGAACCAATGGAACCAATGTCCTTCTCCTCCACATCGTCTATAACGATGATCACTCCTTTATGAATCATGGGAACAAATGCCTCTGAGGAATACGTGCTATAAAAATTCCCTTCCCACGCTGTAAAATCTTCCTCCGGTTTCGGCCTGTTGCTTTTCTGGGTAGGAACGTAGCGTGCAGTAAGAGCAATGCCCCTTACCACATGCGACATGGTCTGATGATTCTCCCATGAAGGGTGAATGGCCGGATCAACAAGTCCCTGGTCCGGCAGGCCGGCCATATCCATTCCGTCCGAAACATCGGCCACCCTGAGTCCATCGAACAATGCGAGAAGTTTCAGATCTTCGGCTTCGGTATACCAGCTGGTCTCTATAAAATTTACACCCTGCATCATTTCGCCTGGATCGGCATTCTGACTTAGTACAATCAGGCAGGCTGATAAAAATATGCCTGACAGCAAGGTCATTTTGCTTTTCATATCTAAGCACTTAGCATAGAGCACTATAGCTCCCATCCGCTCCGGTATTCACGGGTCAGGAACTCGTTGGCCTTTTCATTGTCGACGATCTCCACCTTTTCCGGATCATAGACCACTTTCTTTCCCGCTCTTTGTGCTACAGCTCCGAGTAGTATAGTCTGGGTAACAGGCTTTGCTTTCAGGAAGGTGCCGGGCGATTCCTCGTCCTTCTTGAAGGCTTCGATCCAGGCACGTTCCCTGTCGCTGCTTTCCTCCTTGGGACCATTGGCAGCACCTGTAAGCTCCACCATGCGCTTTTCGGGAATGATCACGGGGTTATTACCATGGAAACTGGCCAGGATCTTTCCTTTGTCCCCCACAAACATCATTCCTTCCCTGGGTAGCTCCTTGCCGTCGGCATCCAGCTCTTCCGGTGTACGGGGCTTCATCCCGCCATCATACCAAATGAGTCTAAAGGCAGGAAGCATCTCCTGTTTGGGGAAGTCAAACTCCACCATGGTGGAGGCAGGGAAGGCCACATTGTTTCTCACCCCGTGACTCACATTGTCATCCACCCTGCAGGTGGTGGTACCATAGGCCCGGGCACTAAGTGGCGCGGTATTGATCCCGAACTTCAGGAAGAGGGGCCAGAGGCTGTAGTGCCCCATATCGGCGATACTTCCTGCACCGAAATCGTACCATCCCCGGAACACCGCATGGGTATAGTTGGGGTGGTAGGGTCGGTCGGGAACGGGTCCCAGCCAAAGCTGCCAGTCCATTCCGTCGGGAACGGCGGGAGTCTCCTCAGGGTTGGAGGTCCACTGGGGCCACATCGGGCGGTTCGACCAGTTGTGAATCTCCTTCAGCTCTCCAATGTGTCCCTGTTTGATCCAGTCCAGGGCCACGCCCTGTCCGCTTATTTCGCTCCAGGCCAGCAGGTGCGATCTTGCTCCCGTCTCCCTGGCAGTTTCAATGCTCTGAAGGGCCTCTTTCATTCGGTTGGCAATGGGTTTATGAATCACCACATGCTTTCCCTTCTTCATGGAGGCAATGGCTACAGCCGCATGCAGGTGGTCGGGAGTCATGATCTTCACCGCATCGATGCCTGTCTCCTTCTCCAGGAGCTCCCGGTAGTCAATGTAGGAGCTTACACCCTCATAAGATCCCGTTCCACTCTTCTTGGCATAATACTGTTGTACAAACATCTGTCCCACATCCCGTCCCCCGGGAATGCCTTTGATGGCAGCTCCCCATTCGGGCTCGTCCAGGGTCTTCCGGATAATGTTCCGGATTCCATTCAGCGACCAGTCCACATAGTCGGTGGTGTATTTGTTAGGATCGCACACCGTGGTAATCTGGATATCCTCTTGCTGAAGCAGGCTGGCCATCTCCCGGATGCCCTGCGTTCCGCAACCTATGTAGGCGATGTTGAGTTTATCGCTCGGGGCGGTAAATCCCGGACCGCCCAGTACATGCCTTGGTACTATGGTGAAGGCAGTGGCAGCAGCGGTGGTACCCACAAATTTCCTGCGGGTCATTGTTTTTGATTTTTTCATGGCAGAAGTTTAGTTAGATCCTATAAATATAAAGATTTCCCTGAAAGCGTGATCACCATTCCGATCCAATCTATAGGTTTTTAACTCTGACATATTATTACTAAATTGTAGGGCGATTTTTCAACTTATAGCACAAAATAACCTAACCAAAATCAGATTCATTATGAGCAAAGAAAAAAAGGGTGGCGTTTCCCGTAGACAGTTTGTGGGAACCACAGCTGCCGTAACCGCAGGATTTACCATTCTTCCTAGCAAAGTGGTAAGCGGATTGGGACACACTGCCCCCAGTGACAAACTGAATATTGCTGCCGTGGGCGTGGGTGGAATGGGGCGTTCCAACCTGAGAAACATCAAGGAACAGAACATCGTGGCGCTCTGCGATGTGGACTGGAAATATGCAGCAAAGACATTTGAAGATTATCCCGATGCCAAGAAGTTCTGGGACTGGAGAAAAATGTATGACGAGATGGGTGATCAGATCGATGCTGTTATAGTGGCCACAGCGGATCATACCCACGCCCTGATAGCTTCCCACGGTATGACCCTGGGAAAGCATGTTTATGTACAGAAGCCATTGACCCACTCCGTATATGAGTCACGCTTGCTGACCGCCCTGGCCGACAAGCACCAGCTGGCCACCAACATGGGGAACCAGGGTTCATCAGGCGAAGGTGTCAACCTGGTCTGTGAATGGATCGCCAATGGTGAGGTCGGAGAAATAACCAAAGTGGAAGCTTTCACCGACCGTCCCATCTGGCCCCAGGGTCTCAATGTACCTGAAGAGGCACAAAAGGTACCCAAGACACTCAACTGGGACCTCTTCACCGGACCGGCCGAGATGAAAGATTTCAATGAGATCTATCATCCCTGGAACTGGCGCGGATGGTGGGACTATGGAACCGGCGCCCTGGGCGACATGGCCTGCCACATCCTGCACCCGGTATTTGTAGGTCTGAAGCTGCAATACCCCACCAAGGTACAGGCTAGCTCCACCCTCCTGCTCACCGAGTGTGCTCCCAATGCACAGATGGTGAAGCTGACCTATCCCCAAAGGGAAAATCTGCCCAAGGTAGCCATGCCCGAGGTGGAGGTCACCTGGTACGACGGTGGACTGCAGCCCATGAAACCAGAAGGCTGGCCCGCTGGCAAGGACATGAACGATAATGGTGGTGGCGTACTCTTCCACGGAACCAAGGACACCCTGGTATGTGGTTGCTACGGAGTAAATCCCTGGCTGCTTTCAGGACGCGTGCCCGATGCACCCAAATTCAGGCGTCGTATTGAAAATGCCATGCGCGGCGGACATGAAATGGACTGGGTCAGGGCCTGTAAGGAAAGTCCCGAGAGTCGCGTCCAGACTGCTTCACCTTTCAGCGAAGCCGGACCATTCAACGAAATGGTGGTCATGGGCGTAAATGCTGTCCGTCTCCAGGGTCTCAACAAAGAGCTGGAATGGGATGGCGAGAAGATGGAGTTCACCAACATCGGAGACGATGAGCAGCTGCGCATGGTTATCAAGGATGGTTTCGAGATCAAGGACGGAGATCCCACCTTCAAGAAGGACTGGACTCCCAAATTCTCGGCCAAGGATTTTGCCAAGGATCTGGTGAACCACAAGTACAGGGAAGGATGGAAACTTCCCGACATGCCTGCTTAACTGAAATTGAATCTTAAATATAAATTCTGATGAGACAACTTTTTTATCTGTTTTTTGCTGTTATGTTCCTGGGACTGGCAGCCTGTAATTCTGCTCCGAAGAAGGAGGGAGAAAGCGCTGATGCCACCGAGGTGAAGACCGAAGAGGTAGCAGCTCCTAACACCCTCACCGAACAGGAAAAGAAAGAAGGCTGGATCCTGATGTTCGATGGTGAAACTGCCAATGGGTGGCGTGAGTATGACGCCGAATTTTTCCCTGATACGGGTTGGCACATCGAAGACGGAATGCTGGTGTGTGAAAATTCAGGAATGGGAGAACAGGGTTTTGGAGGCGACATCATCTATGACAAACAGTTCACCAACTTTGATTTAAAGGTGGACTGGATGATCGAAGAGGGTGGCAATTCAGGTATTTTTTACCTGGCGCGTGAACTGGAAGGAAAAAAGATATGGTATACT
>SPBY01000082.1 GCA_004525825.1 Bacteroidia bacterium | reverse complement strand
GTTGGAATTGACTAATGAGCAAACTCTTGAATATGATCTGACCTTAGTTTCAGCAGATGAAAAAATGGGCTTCAGCCTGTCCCAATTTGGACCAAAAACAGGTTTGCTGGTCTACGAGCCTCCTTCTCTTTACAAACATCAGCTAATACACAACATGTCATTGAAATAAACTGCCGGGATACTAATAAACCAATGTTGAAACTAGCAGATCCAACTCCTCCAGCCCTTTCCTGATTCTCTCGTGTTCAGTCTGGTATTCTAATTCCATGTTATGCAAGAATCTTTGATATCTTTCCTCGCCGCGAAAGCTTTCAAACAAGCGATCGTTCATCATAGAGGTAATCATCCAGAATTCAACGGCCAATTTTTTTTCAGCTTCATCTAAATATCTATATGCTTTATCTTTATCACCTTTAAAGGCATAAACAGCAGCCAGATTATAATATGCAAATCCTTCCGTTGCATTAGGCCTGTTCAGTTTTATCGACTCATTACAATACATGATCTGCTGGTCGAAATAGTATTCTGCTTCTTCAAGGTGCCCTGTTTTCCAGGAAGCGTAAGCGATTCGATGATAATTATCTAGAAATAAGACTCCAGATGCTTTACTACGTTCTATTAACCTTTGATAAGTTGCATAGGCTTTGTCATATTGCCCTGCATTTATGTAAAACTCCTGTTCGGCAAGAAAAAGGTAGACCGAATCCAGTGCAATGCCTCGATCCAAATATTCCACCGCCGTTTTATAATTTCCGAGCACATATTCATAATAGGCCAACCCGCAATAATAACTTGCTGAATCTCTCATTAATGTGAACGATTCCTGAAGATAGTGCATCGCTTCATCAGTGAATCCCATATGCAAATACCAATTACTTAAATTTACAAGCAAATATCCCAACTTCGAATCCCGACATCGAATCACTGCATTATGCATGTTCTCGATCTTCTTCACATAATCCTTAACCACGTATCCCTTTCTTTGGAATGCAACCCAATCGTTGGGATTGAATTCAATGGCTTTGTCAAATTCTCGGATTGCCTGGGGAATATTCCCAATGTGCTCATAATACTGCCCCTTAATATTATAGGCTTCCGCCAGTGTATTATCGTAAGTCAGGGCCATATCTGCTAGAATCAATACAGAATCCATAAAATTTTCAGAAAAGTATTCTGTCCAGTATTGTTTTTCCCAATAGACTCTTGCCAGTCCGGAATACGCCTTTGCAAAGGAGGGATCATTATTGATTGCCAGATGGTAAAATTCTTCAGCTTTGTCGAGAAGCACCCTGTCTCTTCCTTTACTTTGGTATGCATTATATTCCTCATGGCCCCTCTGGTAAAAATCATAGGCGGTCAGGCTTCTGGTGGAGACCTTTTCAATGAGTTGCTTTTCTTCCGGTGTAATCACAACTTTGATCTCATCGGCCACCAGTTGGGCAATTTCACTTTGCAAGGACAGAAGGTCCTCGATCTGTTCAATTTCCCTGTTAAAGAGCTTTGACCATACATTCCTGTCGTTGGCATCAATCAATGTGACAGTCAGGCGGATGCTATTTCCATACTTCTGCGCGCTGCCTTCCAGAACATAACTGACCTTCATCTCCTCTGCGATGGTTGGGATGGCTTTTGGATTTTCCCGGTATGCTTCTACAGAGGTGCGGGAAATGACTCTCAGGTCTTTAATTTTACCGAGATTATTTAAGATCGCCTCCATGGTCGCGTTAACGAAATAGGCATTCTCTGTATCTGCACTATTGTTTATGAAGGGCAATACGGCAATGGATTTACCGTAAAGATCAAGCTTATGCTCAATGTTATTACGACTTATAATATTAAACACAATCAGACCTATGATGACCACAATACTGGCATAAGTGGCAATCCGCCAGGAATTTGAAGTAATCACCTCCTTACCTTCACCATGCTCTTTTACAGATTTCGTCTTTTCAACACCCTTGGGAGAAATATCAAAGATCCACGAAAGTGTAATGATAATCGGGAAAGCAATTACGAGCGCAATAATTACAATGCCCGATAACCTCTCTGGTAGGTGTAACGGTTCAACAACGTTATTGATCAGTTCAATAATTACAAAGGATACTGAAGCATAGACAGTAATTATATATACTACCTTGCGTCTTTTTAACTCCTGCCAGAATTTGGATAACCTGCTTGGACGGTGGGGCATTTTAGGGTATTTATTCGCCTACAAGATAGTGCTTGAAAATACATGAGTCAAACGATTGTATCCCCTTCCGAATTTCGTTTGAGGCTTTCATAGTTGGGAAGCACCCCCCCCGGGCCTCTTCAAACACTGTCAGTGCTTCGAGGGGCTGGTTCCGGGAGTTCAGTCCGATGGCATACACATGACATTTTGAGGAAAGGCAGGATCGCGGGTGGCGGATCAAAATTCGGGCTATTGCAGGTCATTGTCCGAATAGAAGGAAGCAAACTCTTTGGTCAGGACCTCGGTAATCTCACTCTGGAACAGAAATTCATTACGCAGATCGTTCACATAGGCCTTCACTTTTACTTTAAGCAAGACCCTCTGGCCCACATCCTCCTGCGAGAACAATACGACTACGGGTTTATTAAGAAACACATAGCGTGATACCTGGGCTGCTTCCAGGGCGGTTTGCTTGATGTGCGCTATATCAACGTTCAGGGGCAGGTAGACCTCCGTGACCACCTGGCAGTTTTCTTCTCCTGCATTGGCATTTGCAACAGCCTGGCTCATGACCTCGGCATTGGGAACAGTCACCAGGCTGTCGCTTGGGGTAACCAGGCGGGTAGACCTGAGTCCGATGCCGGTGACCTCACCGTAGTGGGAACCAATTTGTATCTTGTCTCCGATCTGAAAAGGCTTGTCTATGATGATGATGATTCCTCCGAAAATATTCTTGAGCAGATCCTGCGCGGCAAAGCCCACTGCCACTCCGATGGAAGCGGATATGGCCAATACAGAAGCCATGGGTGGACGGAAGATGGCTACAATGATGAATGAGAAGGATCCCAGCCAGATCAATATCCTGACGACCGGGATAAATCCTTTGATGGTTACCCTGTGCCTGGTGGTCCTTTCCCCCCAGACATTTAAAAGTCCGGATACAACCCGAAGAAAGAGATAAGTCAGACCAATGATGAGCAGAGTGAGGAGGAGTTTGGGGAACGAGAAGTAATCCGAAAGTGCCCGTGTTTCTGAGCCCATCTCAGCGATCAATCCTTCATTTACAATGAGAGTATCGCTAAGAATGGTGTCCGATTGAGCAAGCCCGAAGCTTGCAGTTCCCAGCAATAGAATCGTCCCGGCGATCAGAAGAATGCGTTCCCGTTTCATAAGCTAATGAATTAAATTCCTGTCCCTCAAAAGCTTGACTGCATGCCTGTATAGAATCCCGTTCAGGAAGAAATACCCATCCTTCTGGACCAGGATGGAATCTTCTTTTAATAAGGATAACAGGCCAGAACTCTCTTCCAGAGAGCAATTGCTTGCCAGGGCATGATACTTTTCTGTTATTTTCCTGTGTATGACGACCAGCAGGAGCACAAAGGCCTTCCTTGCCGGTAAGTTATCGAGGAATTCAAAATCAGGTACTGAAAATTTATCAACTTTGATGCCTTCCTCTCCCACCGATTGTACCGACTGAAGCCAGTAAATGAGTGAGAGCCCTATATTGCTTCCGGCAAACCTTTCAAGATCAGCGAAAAATGCCTCTTCAAGTTCTTCCTGACTTGCATCGGAATCATCTTCAGACGCTTCTGTGGAATTCAGGAACCAGATATTGTAACCGCTGAGTCTGTTCCTTTTCATAATAATCTCCCGGATATCGCTCCCCTTCAGGTTGTCAATGTCGAGAATGTAATCGAAGTGTTCTGAGAGCGCCACTGTCCTGTTCAGATAATGATATGCAATCTTTGAAACTGAACAGATCCAGAAAATGCTTTCGTTGGTATTAACTACCAGGGAAAGAAACTTGCGGAGACATTCGAAACCATTCACTTTTCTCATGAACAGCCTTTCAAGGCCGTCAATAATCACAATCTTTTCTGACAGCGTGGAGACAAAGTGGGCCAGTGAACCCTCGTCGGTGATGTCTATCTGGTTGAAAATTTCGCCGATCAGGGTATAAAAATCATCTGTGCTGAAATAGAATTTATCCACCTGAAAGCTAAGGATCGGGTATTGCGATTTCAGGGTACGGGCATAATGTAGCAGGAGTGAAGAACATCCGCTCCCGGCTTCTCCTGTCACCAATGTGGCGGCAAAATTCCCCTTTTCCCAATCTGCAAGTGCCTGGTCCAGTTTTTCTGTATCGTTTTTCCTGCTCAGAAACAGGTTCATTTCTTTTACCGGGGCCTGTTCAAACAAGTGCTGGTAGATTACGGGAAGCTCGTTAATCCGCTTGCGAATCCCCGCAAGATAGTTGGAAATTTCTGAGGTGATGGTGGCCGAAGAAGACGTGAGCTTCAATAGTTTCCGGATGTCTTCATAGGACGTTCTAAGCCAACCAAAATGTTGCGATGAATATCTGGAAAGCCGGCTTGCTGTGGTTTTCATTCCTGAGGCCAGACGCTTCCTGTTCTGTGCAGAGCTTGCAAGGGCCCTTGACCTAAGAAGCTGGGTATAAATTTTTAAAATATTATCGTTGTCATCCAGTTTACTTACAGAATTAATAAAAGCTTCTGTATTTGCAGAAATTTCGGACCATTTCTTCTGGTCCAGATCGCCCAGCATTGTTTTGCTTCTGTCGCTGATCCCCTCCAGCCGCTTCAAACCTTCACGAAAGATCATGATTACTTCATCTTCCTGTATGCCGGGTTTCTGGGTGAGTGCTATGGCAGAATCAAGATAGAAGTCCACAATCTGGTCAAACTCCCTGAACTCTCGTACAATCTTCTCCAGCAACTTACCCAGATCAACCTTCAGTTTATTCTGCACCTGTAAGAATTCTGCCAGGCTGTTAAACTCGAGAAACTCGCTCGGCGAGAAATACCTGATCTCCGATTGCCTGATACCTTTTTGATAATCCGGCGAATGGACCACACCCACCTTTTGGGGAAAATCCTGCAGTTTCTCCAGGATCACATTTTCCAGTTTCTGAAGTATCCCGGGAATGTCTTCTGCAGCTTCAAAGACAGTGCCCTCCTGCAATTGCAGCTTTTTTTCCTTGTTCATCCGGTAAAGCTCCTTGACAAGGTAACTTTTCAGTTCTTCCATGCTGGCTTTATCTGGATCCGGAAGGCCGTCAAGGATCCGGGTTATAAAGGCCTTCTGCTTCTCCAGTTCGGGGTAGAGTGTGGTCCGGATCCTGCCGGAAAAAATGGAGCTGACCTCCAGCATGATCAAGCGAACTTCCTGAATAAAGGTAAACAGATGTTCCCTGAAGCGCCAGTCCTCATAGAAGGCATAATAAGTGATTCGCCACGACCGCTCTATGTAGACCATCTGTGAGAAGGCATTTTTTAAAATTTCCCTTTTATACCAGATCCTCCAGCTTGTGAAGGATAAGGGTGAGCCGGAATGGTTTATCAACTTTCCGAATTCCTCAAGTTTCTCCTGGAAAAAGCTTCCAAGCAGGATATCATACTGTTTTTTCCAATGGAATTTCGGATGCTCTTTGAGTTCATTCTCCAGAAGCACAGTCAAGGAAGCGCTTATTTCTTTCCGTGTTTCCTGAATTAGTTCCGTAAGCCTGTTCAGGTAGTGGGGCAAAAGAAATTGCCGGTAAAGGTGCCTTGCATGTACCTGGTGAACAGGCAAAACGGGTTCCGGTATCTTCTTTCCCATCAGTTTACGAATGGGGTTCAAAAGGGAACTCAAGGCCTGCC
Organism: Bacteroidia bacterium; assembly: GCA_004525825.1. Lineage (GTDB taxonomy): Bacteria > Bacteroidota > Bacteroidia > Bacteroidales. The sequence continues at coordinate 3,679 of SPBY01000082.1, read as the reverse complement.
GGGGTGCGAGAAGGGTCCATTCGGTCGTTCTCATTATTTTTGAAAGGAATGGATCGTTTCGGTTCAATGCAAAGTATCCCTGAGGGTATTCAAGGGGCATTTTGACGGGGATCTTCTCCAATAGCTTTTCATGTTCCTGTCTCAGGATCGACAGCATTCCTGTGAGTGGGGTGTCGGCTGAGATTTCAGTAAACATTGAATTACAGACCTCCAGGTTGGCTTTATGGAACGCCAGTATCCTTCTGATGGCTTCTTCACCATTCTGGTCCTCTCCCTGGGGGTGTGACAGGTCTTTGGAAGCAGCTAGATACCTTTTTATGGCTTCCCTGTGTATATTTACAGAATCTTCAAGGCTCTTGAGGACCATCCGGTTAAGAGACACAAAATGATCCTCAAGAGCTTGCAGGAGTGAATTGCTTGTCATATATTCTTCTGTTCAATAGGATCGGGACCGAACTAAAAATACGATAATTGAACAGATTTACAAGCTTTCCTAATTGGAGAGTAGCTCGAATAATTGCCGGTAATTGGCGTCTTCGGGATAAGATTCAACCAACTTTTGAGCATATTCCCGGGCATCTTCCCTAAGCCCGTTTTCCATGGAGATGGTGGCCAGGCTATACAGGATGTTGCGATCGTAGGGATGAAGTACCAGGGCTTCTTCAAGCACTTTCAGTGCTTCAAGGGGCTGATTCTGTGAGTTTAGCCCTATGGCATAGACATAACTGTAGTGCGGATCGGAAGGGTCGGAGGTAGTGGCGTTTTTCAGGTAGACCATCGCTTCCTCATTTTCGCCCTGCCTCACCTTCAACAGTCCCAGGGAATAGTTTAAGGCTGCCAGATCGGGGTATTTTTCCAGGGCGCTTCTCAGGACCTGTTCCCCCTCATCGTCGCGGTTCAGCCTGCGGTAAAGATCGGTCAGGTTGATGTAAGGTCCCACCAGTCCGGGTTCAAGCTCAATGGCCTCCTTGTAGGAAGCTTCGGCTTTCTCAAAGTTGCCCGTGTTCAGGTAGAGGTTTCCGAAATTCAGGTGGGTGGAGGGATGGTCGGCATTGATCATCAGCGAAGCATTGTATTCCTCCAGGGCGGCATTCAGATCCTCCAACGATCCGGCCGGAATCAAAGCCCGGGGAACGGCGCTCAGGGAGTTGGCAGCCATCAGCCGCACCAGTTTTATGGGGTCGGTAAGACGGGGTACTGCCAGGTCGCGGATCAACTCTGCCTCTGCAAACTGCACCACGGTCAAGGTAGCATACCTGATCAAGGGATCGGGATCGCTTACTGTTTGCCTGAGCAGCGTCACAGTGGCCTGGTTGGGATAGCCTCCGAGCAATGAAATGGCCGTGGCCCTTACCATGGGAGGTTCTTCCGGGTCACCGCCTAGTCTGAGTAATTCCGGCTGGGCTTCCGGATAGAGCTGACGGCCGGCCCAGATGGCTTCTCCATAATGTGGCTGATTCAGCAGATCTTCTCCATACCATTCCCTGAGGTAGCGGGTGGCCCAGGCAGTGGATTTATCGGTGTGACACTGGTTGCAGGCATTGGGAGTGCCCAGTTTATCGCTCAGGTCGGGTCTGGGGATGCGGATGCTGTGGTCGCGGCGCGGATCCACCACATGTAGGTGCGTTCGTGCATGTGGCACTCAAAACAGCTGGCTCCCTCCTTGGCTGGATCGTGGAAGTGGTGTTTCCGGGAGCCATATTCGGTGGCCATGTGACAGCGGTAGCAGAGGGCATTTCCCTGGACATACACCTGGCCGCTGTGGGGTTCGTGACAGTCCTTGCAGACCACTCCTGCCTTGTACATCTTACTCTGGAGGAAGGAGGCGTAGACATATACCTCGTCCAGGATTTGTCCGTCGGCAAAATAGAGATCCTCATCCAGCAGGGAGGGCCAGTGGGTATCGAGCAGCGATCCTCCATGGTAGTAATCTTCTGTGGCTACCGCCCTGCGGGCATGACACCTGCCACACATCTGCACCAGTTCGTCCGAATGGCGAGGCACCGAGCGGCGGGCCGTCAGGGAATCGGGATCGAAGATCCAGGTGGCATTGTCGGTATCTTTCAGCCGTAATACCAGCCCCATGTCGGGATAAATATCAGGATTGCTGCCAGCCTCCACCTTTTCGGCCCAATCGATGTGCTCCGATCCTGGCCCGTGGCAAGCTTCACAGCTCACATCAATTTCCGACCAGGTGGTGTGGTAGGCCTTCTCCTTATAGGAATAGTTTTTATGAAGGTTGGTGGAGTGGCACTCGGCACACATGTAGTTCCAGTTCTGGGTAACACGGGTCCAGAAAAGCACATCATCTGACGGAATGCGCTCGTCCTGGTAAATATGGAACCAACGTTGCCCGCCCTTTTCAGCCGGACGGCTATCCCAACAGATGGGCAGACACTGGTACCTTCCCCCGGGAAATTCGATCAGGTACTGCTGCAGGGGCCTTACACCGAAAACGTAATCCACCTGGTAGTCCGCCATAGTTCCTTCAGGCCCTTCGGTATTCACCATAAATTTTCCTTCCGACCTGTAAAACCTGGAGGTGACTCCAAAATGGGTGAAGGAGACATTGTTGAAATCGCCCAGCACGGTCTCGTCGGTGGCCTCATCCATGGCCATGTCGTGATCAGATCCCTGGAAGAGATTGTACTCCTTTTCGTGACAGGACTTGCAAAGCTCCCGACCCACGTATTCGGCAAGGTGCTTTTCTGCTGCTGAGGAATTCAGGGAATCGCCAGACTGCTCTCCGCGCTGACAGTTGAGTAGCACGGCAGAGGATACGACCATTAAAAATGCACCACCCATCAGGCGTGGAATAAATGCCTTCTTCATCCTTAAATAACTCGGTATGATATAATTTCAAATGTATATAAATTAGAGAAATCGACTCCGGAGGCAGTTCTATTCAAAAAGAATCTATATAATTTAGTGTTTTATGCGGATACGATGAAGAGAAGGAGTTTTATTGGCAAAACAGCTCTTGCGATAGTAACAGTGACCGGGGCTGTGGCAGCCATCTCTTATATGCGGCAATTCTTTCCAAGGCTGGCTGGCGAAAAGCAGCGCGTAGCTCTTGGCGATCCCCGGATGTTTCCTGTGGACACCTTTACCTTCCTGGAGAAGCATAAGCTGTATGTATATCGCGACCATGAGGGGATCAAGTCGGTGTCGGCCATTTGCACGCACCTGGGATGCATTCTGGAGAAGAGCAGCAATGGATTTGAATGTCCCTGTCACGGTTCGTGTTACAACGATGAAGGGAAGGTGTTGTCGGGACCGGCCCCGCGCGACCTGTCCTGGTACAGGGTGAGCAGGGCAGCCGACGGGAAGATTGTGGTGGATCCGGGGATTTCTGTTCCGGCCGATGAAAAGTTCCTTAGCTCTTGATCACTCCTATGGAAAGCAACGGAATACCGGATAAAAAGCAGCGGGTGGGGATCATCACCCGGAACTTCTTTCTGCACATACATGCCACCAGGGTTCACATGCATTCCATGAAGCCCACTTATACTTTTGGACTTGGGATCATCCTCGGCTTCCTATTCCTGGTGATGGTTTTAACAGGGGTGATTTTAATGATCTACTACACTCCTTCGATGGAGACGGCCTACCAGTCTGTGAAAGACATAGTCAATGTAGTTCCCGGCGGACGCATCATCCGCAACATGCACCGGTGGGC
>SPBY01000088.1 GCA_004525825.1 Bacteroidia bacterium | reverse complement strand
TGGATTTGATCATTGCAGAGAGTATGGATGATGCTCTTGCGGCTGGCCTTTCCGACAACTTTATCCAGGTCCTGGATCCGAAGTGGGTCCATTCGGCCAGGATTTGTGAGATCGACAAATATATGGATTTGCCAACTTCGGCTGACACGGCAGAGTACCGGGCCAGACAGGTCCTGGCATTCAAATACTGGATAATACAACAGGATGTGGCAGCCGGAAAAGGAAGTCAGGAGATGATACCGAGCGGCGGGCCCGATCAATCTGCCTTTGTCAGGGATCTGTATGCGCATTCCCTGACGGTACTGAATAACCAAAAGCAGGTGATCCCGGTTAAGGAACTGGGAAATACGAGTATTGCCTGCCTGGCATTGAATCAACAGCGTATGACCGATTTTCAGCTTATGGCAGGTCAGTATACCCGGACCGAAAACTATTTCTGGTCTCCGGGCAGCGATAACAACGATGATCTGTCTAAGCAGCTAGCTGGCTATGATCTGGTATTAGCAGGCGTTTATCCCGGAGAGTTAACAGAGGAGGCTCTTACGCTCCTCTCCTCGTTAAAGCAACAGACACAGTTGATAGTAGTCTGGTTCGTTGATCCGGCCAGCCTGGAGCGATGCAAAAGTATTGTATCCGGTGGAGCTGCTCTAGACCCTGAAGGTTTAATTCTTTGCTATGAACAAAATCCTTTGACGGAAAAGCTATCGGCCCAGCTAATATTCGGGGGTATCAGTGGCAGGGGCAGATTGCCGGTGGCCATAGGAGACCAGTACCCTGTCGGGTATGGAATCACTACACCCGGTGGACTAAGGCTTCAATACGGATTCCCTGAAAATGCCGGGCTCTCATCGGAGAAATTGAACCACAACATCGACTCCATCGTGGCACGGGGTCTGGAGGCGGGTGCATACCCCGGTTGCCAGGTGATTGTCGCCCGCAAAGGAACCGTGGTCTTTCAAAAGGCGTATGGTTACCATACCTACGAACAGAGGATTGAGGTCAGAAATCGTGACCTCTATGACCTGGCATCTGTTACCAAAATTTCGGGTCCCCTGCCTGGTTTGATGCTGCTGGAGGGTATGGGCAAATTTTCATATCAGGACCGGTTGGGGGACTATTGCCCCGCTATGAAGGGTTCTGATAAAGCAGACCTGGAACTCAAAGACATCCTTACACATAAGGCAGGCCTGTATCCTTGGATTGCATACCATGAAAATACTTTAAAGAAAAATGGGCAATATAAGAAGCGTTTTATCCGTCCGGATGCAGGGGGAAAATATTCGCTGCAGGTAGCAGACCGCCTCTATCTTTCGAACACGTACAAGGAAAAGATCTTTAGGGAAATCCGGAAATCGAAACTGGGTGAGCAGAAGTATCTTTACAGCGGACTCGCCTTCTTTCTGTTTCCTACGATCATTGAAGAGTTATCGGGTATGCCCTATGAAACATTTCTCTCTGAGAATATCTATCATCGGCTGGGAGCCTGGGAGCTTCTTTATCATCCACGCAGCTCCTTCCCTGGATCCAGAATCGTTCCCACAGAATATGATTCCCTATTCCGGAAACAGCTGGTTCATGGCTATGTTCATGATGAAGGAGCTGCCTTGATGGGATCTTACGCAGGGAATGCCGGTCTTTTTGCCTCCGCCAATGACCTGCTAAAGCTCATCGAGATGTACCGGCGCATGGGATCTTATGGAGGTGAGCAGATCATTCCGGCAGATGTCCTGAAAGAGTATTCCAGCTATCAGTTCCCTGAGCTTGAGATCAGAAGGGGGCTGGGATTTGATAAACCCTTGCTCAACGAAAATGATGGTACTCCGAAGGATTACCCCTGTCCGGGAGCCCCTCCCTCAAGTTTCGGGCACTCTGGATTTACAGGAACCTTTGTCTGGGCGGATCCGGAAAATGAAATTAGCTATGTGTTTCTCTCCAACCGGGTCCATACCACCCGCACCAATCAATTGTTGTATGAGATGAATATCCGGACAAACATCCTACAGAGTGTTTATGATTCAATCATTGATCCTTAATGATTATGGATAAGAGATTAAGCAGTTCACGAAGGAAATTTATTAAATCTGCCGCTGCCATGGGAACCCTTCCCTTTCTGCCTCCTTCACTGTCCGGGTTTTCGGAACCTTCAAGTTCTAAGCTGGTTTATAAATCAAAGCAGGCAAGATCGCCGGAAGTGAGACAGAGTATCATCGGTCATTATGGCCCCTGGGCAGCCTCCCTGGTTGAGGACCCTGCTCTCTTATCATTCAGAAGGGATGAATGGAGCGACCTGAAGGAGTGGAGAGAAATTGCCCGAAGAAAAATGTTGGAATTAACTGCCCCACCTATAAGCGGAGGGGTATCGAAGGTTTCAATTCATAAAAAGTATTTCTATGACGGCTTGGATATTGAGGAGATGAGCTGGCAGCTGCCTTATGGACGGCCCACCAAGGCCATTCTATTAAAACCACAAGGGGCAAAAGGCCCCTTGCCCGCCATACTGGGACTTCACGACCATGGTGGTAATAAATACCTGGGGTACAGAAAGATCACACGTGTTTCTGACCAAACCCCTGATTTTGTGTTGGCCCATCAGGAAACGTCGTATGAGGGCCTGGCCTGGGCCAATGAGATTGCCAAGCGGGGGTATGTGGTCTTGGTCCATGATGCATTCACCTTTGGCAGTCGCAGGGTCATGTATTCGGATGTGGCCGGAATTGAATGGGGTCCCTGCAATGTGGAAGGAAAGTCAGATGCAAATCCTGAGGATCCGGCAAATATTGAAATATATAACAGGTGGGCCGCGGAACATGAACATATATTGTCAAAATCATTATTCTGTGGAGGTACCACCTGGCCGGGTGTATTCTTAGCTGAAGATATCAGGGCACTTGATGTTCTCAGCAATCGGCAGGATGTGGACCCGGACCGTATTGGATGCGGGGGGCTTTCAGGCGGAGGATTGAGAACGGTTTACCTGGGTGGAGCTGACCCTCGAATCAAGTGCGCCGTATGTGCCGGGTTTATGTCCACCTGGGATGACTTTCTCCTGAACAAATCGTATACACATACCTGGATGACGTATACCCCCTTGTTACCCCGTTACCTGGATTTTCCTGAAATCCTTGGATTGCGTGTGCCTTTACCGGCCCTGATCCTGAACAATTCCGATGATGAACTTTATACCATGCAAGGAATGACCCGGGCCGACGAAATTCTAAATGAGTTATATAATAAGGCAGGAGCCGGCGATCATTACAAAAGTAGTTTTTACCCTGGGCCCCATAAGATGGATGCCCAAATGCAAGAGGAGGCATTTGACTGGTATGACCGGTGGTTGAAATAGTTATGCTTATCTCCTGATTGGTAAGCAGGAATACTTCTTTTTGCTGATTATTTACGATCACCGTATAAGGTGACAGATAAGTGATCAGCGTTCCATCCACCTTATATTCAGGTAATTCTACCGAAACAGAACCATTGTCATTAGTGCCCTGGTTCCACACTTCCTTCCCGTTTTTATCCAGTATGATTACTTTTTCACCGGGTACTTCTTTACCCTTTTTATCGATCACAGAAACTGTCATCGTCCAATATATGGAGTAAGAATGATGTTGGGCAGTTGCATCGATATCAAAATCCAATCCTTCAAATTCATTGGAACGAAATTCAATATCCTTTGCCAGGCAATCTGTAGATTCAATCCAGCCCATGCGTATGGCAGGAAAATCTGTTTCAGTATCAGATGATCTGATAATTTTATTCCCGGTGATCACAGTACCTGTAGCACTGCCATATCCACAGGCCACCCAAATGGGTGTTACATTTGAAGTGATCAGATTGTTATATATCTGTCCGCCTCTGGCGTTTCCAATATAAAAGGCATATGCTTCTGCGTCTGTTTCAGGATCCTCCTGTTGGATATAAATCTCGTTCCCGCTTATATAATTCTCCCCGGCACTGGTACTGAAGAAAAATGCCGAAGCCATGGGTATATAGCCAGGATATTGTTTAAATTTTTTTCCGCTGATGTAAAACTTATTGTTGTAGATCCTGTTCCCGAAGCACCCCCTGGGTGACCCCGGCTCTGCACCATAGTCTGCCACCCGTATGGCATTTGTGCTATAATGTTCATTGTATTCACAGCTGGGTGGGGATGCATTAATTCGAAACAGGTTATTGAAGATCTCAATATGTTTGTGCCGGAAAATTTCCAATCCGGATCCAATCTCCGGTTCGAACCGGTTCTCAAATATCATGTAGCTGTCTCCCATGGCCATCACACTGTAGTGATTGGTCACAGTCTGACGATTTATAAAATGATTATGATGAATACTCGAATGTAAGCCCTTGAAAACCAGGCAACCCTGCCCTCCATAAAATTCTGAGAAAGAGACTTCCGAAGCCTTCACTCCCCGCAAATCCACGCCGTAAAATTCTGCACCATGCCGGTTGATGATAAAGGGGCTCTCTATCTCAAATCTGCAATTGGTAATGGTGGCATGTGGAACATCCACAGCTGTGGTATTGATACCCGAAGTAATGAATTTCAGATTATCCAGGATGATTCTAACATCTTCGGCGGTAGACTGAATCCCCCAGGATAAAATCCCACGGCTACCATTTTTTATCACACCATTTTTAATGGTAACTGTTCCATCTCCTTTCACCTCCGGAATGCCGGGGACCGGTTTCCCGGATGAAACATCCTCTGTATAATCAAAGAATGCACTGTGATTCTGCTTGTATAAATGATCATTGTGACCCATGGGATGAGTCACTTCAACAACACCGACACCCACATCCATGGCTGGCCGGATGTCAATCTGATCCACCAAACAATCATTCCCGGCTTTTACCCTGATCCTGTATTTCCCGGCAGGAAGATTATTGAGGTGGGCGATAACAAACCCACCGCCCAGTCTTGCAGAACGATTTTCGACCGGACAACTAATCATGCATGTATCCCCATAGCAGGTAGTACACGTCACCTCGTTACCGGCCTCATCATCCACATAAACACTGACCCGCATATCATTAGCCACATCTCCTCCCATGTCTTGATAGTAATGCCCTGTAAGCCCGCACATGGCATAGTATGATCGCCCGGCTACAGGAAGGCTGATATATGTTGAAGCGATCTCATCTCCCGCATTTAATCGCAGAATCTTCTCCCCGATAAATTCATGAATCTCTTCCGTATTCTCGATTATTGCACCTGGCGCATTGGATACATCCCATCCTTTTAATCCCTCTTCAAATCCAAAATTCGGTATATGTTCATAATCCCCATCTGCATAGGTAAGGGTATAACCATTCAGATCAAGGGTAACATCTTTTCCAAGAAAAAGGGTGCTTCTATCACTGGTGATATCGTTGGTTAACATATATGTGGAGCCGGAATTTCCATAGTTTCCCGGACCTGAAACAGCAATTACCCCATCCGGTATATCCTTGTGCTCCGACTCCCGGTATTGGGCTTTCACAATGAAAGGGAATATAATGCATAGTGTGCTGATTAGGATCTGATAGATTTGCGGCTGTTTCATTTTGAATCCTGGAGGTGTTCCTGATTTTGCTTCTTGCTTAGAATTCCTTCAATGACCGGCTGTAATGCATCCACTCATTATATTGTTTACTGCCTTCCCTGGTATCGGCATAACGGATCTGTCCCCCGGCAGTATGATTGGCCAACTGGTCCACTTCATCCCGGATCTCCCAGTCAGGATGCACTGGCAACCTCCGGTACACCTGCTCCTCTTTAATCCATTCAAATCCGCTCAGCTCGAAAGGTGCGTCTCTGGGATCGAACCAGCTGATCCCACTGGTGGGTTGCTGTGAAAAGAGCGGAATTATCCAAGTGAACATGAAGGCTAATGAAAATAGGAGTCTGTATTTCATATTAGTAAACTGAAAGGTTTGAATTGGGCAATAACTTTAGTATTTTAGGTTCATTCTGGAATAGATATAAAAATAGTCGTTTTCAATGAAACCCATCAATCAAGAACTGTTATGAAACTCATTAATTTCAGGTCAACTGTAGCCGTATTGGCAACAACCACACTCCTTTTTTCTGTTTTGAATAGTGCGAATGGACAAAAACCAGGTGAGAAACACGAGGGAAACAACTGCCAGGTGACTTCCTATTCCATGAACAAGATCTGCAAGGAGTGGGATGGACAATGGCAGGGCATTGGAGTTGCCTCAGATGGGAATTGTTACTTTGCCACCTCCACACACTCCAGTGGACACGGAGCAGGCTTCCACGTATATGATCCGGTGAAAAAAGAACACCGTGTGATTGCAGAGGATATGACAATTGTCTGCGGCGAGGAGTACAGCGGATCCCAGCAGGGCAAGATCCACAGTCCCATTGTGGAGCTGGATGGATGGCTCTATTTCACCACCCACCTCTCCAACTACTGGCCCGAAGGGATCGATATCTATACGGGGGCTCATGTGCTGGGCTACGAGATGGCCACCGGCAAGTTCCGCGATTTTGGCATTGTGAAACCCCGGTACTCCATCTATTCTGCCATCCAGGTGGACCCGGAACGAAAGGTCCTGTATGTGATGCTATCGCCTTTCCAACCTGACCTGATCAAGGAGGACGGGGTCCATCTGTACAGCGTGGACATTGAATCGGGAGAGAAAAAGGATCTGGGTCAGCTGACCTTCGGAGAAACCGGTGGGACTCCCTGGTTTTATGTGGATCATCAGGGGAACTGCTGGTTTACTTTGTGGAAAAGGGAGTGGCAGTATGCATACGACCGGGGCAATCTGTATTGCTACAGTCCCCAGGCCGGCAAGATCATCACCTATAAGGATGCCCTTCCCAAGGAAGGCAGGCTGATCGATGGAACACCGGTTAGCGGGAAACACATGTACAATACCCGTTGCTGGAATTATACGGAAGCCCTTCCCGGAAGGGAGCGCTGTCTTTTTGCCATGGGTGCCTGGGGAGGAGGGGATGAGCGTCTCTGGATCTTTGATCCTTCCAAGGATATTGCCAGCGGGGAGGCCTTTGAACCCATTGCCAGTATCGGCACAACTTTTCATGAGACTGCCAGGGGAGGCGACAGGCTCTATTTCGTCCAGTATGAGGATCTGGAAGTGCAGCGGACCATCAGCCCCGAGCTGGCCAGGGATGAAGATCCCGATATAGTTGGTTACAACTCCAACCTGCATTTGAGGAGCATTTCCCTTAAAAAGGGAGACGATCCCAACCAGATCACCGACCATGGTAAGATCGTGGACCAGGATGGAAGGGCGGCCCGGATGATTAATGCACTGGCGGCCGATTCCAAGGGCCGTGTCTATATGACCGGAGACTGGTACATTAAATCCGACCGGGAAGCAAGCATGTATCTTCTGCTGTGGGATCATCCCGGTGAGCGCCTTTATTCGCTGATGAAGCGGGGAATGTTCTTTGCAGTGGCGGAGACAGCGATGGAGTAAGGGCTGCATATCACTTCTGATTCTGAATACATAAAACCTATACATATGAAACGCTTCGCGCTGCACCTGACTCTGTTACTTGCCATTCCTTTTTTCCTGGGTTCCTGCCAACCAAAGAGTCAATTTTCGGAGTATTCCGAGACCATTCTTACCTATCCCTTTTCCGACACCAGTTCCCTGCCCATCCTTGCCAATAGGAGCGATATCTACCCCTACTCCCGGATCGATGGATTCAGCCACACCGGGCAGTCACAGGAGTGGAAGATGGTGAAACTGGAGAACGACTACGTGGAAGTCTATATCGTCCCCGAGATCGGGGGAAAGGTATGGGGTGCCGTTGACAAAGCCACGGGAAAGGAGTTCATCTACATGAACGACGTGGTGAAATTCAGGGATGTGGCCATGAGGGGACCCTGGACCTCCGGGGGGATCGAATGGAATTCGGGGGTGATCGGCCATCATCCTGGAGGTGCTGCTCCTGTGAATTATAAGGTTTATGTGGATGGTGAGGGCACCGCCCACTGTGTGGTGGGAGGTATGGACCTTCCTTCTCATTTGCAGTGGCGGGTGGATATCGCCCTGCCGCCGACCACCTCCTATTTTGAGACCCGCACATTCTGGTACAATGACTCTCCCTTTTACCAGTCCTACTACCAGTGGAACAATTCGGCTGTGAAGAGTGCGGAGGATCTCCGTTTTTATTTCCCGGGGAATTACAGGCTGGGGCATGGTGGAGAGGCCAATCCCTGGCCGGTGGATGAGGACGGAGTGGACCGATCATGGTACCGAAACAATGTCCCTTTCGGTCACAGTTCCTATCACATATACGGGAGCATGGACAACTACTTTGTCTCCTATTACCATGACGAGGATTTTGGTTCAGGACACTGGTCCCCGGTGGATGGAGCACCCGGCAGAAAAATCTGGTTGTGGTCGCTGGCCGGTGACGGAGCCATCTGGGAGGAGCTCCTTACTTACACCCACGGACAATACGTGGAAGTCCAATCTGGAAGAATGCTCAATCAGAATAATCTAAGCAGTGGAAGGACCCCCTTTAAACAGCCCCGTTTCATTCCCTATAATACAGATTCCTGGGTGGAACGGTGGTTTCCGGTCCGGGGAACCGGCGGAGCCACCCGGGTAGCGGAACCGGGGACCATTCATATAAAGTATCAGCCGGAGGGGATGCAGCTGCTTTTCTCACCCATTATGGAGATCAATGGGAACCTGGTAGTAAGATCCGGCGAAAAGGAACTATTGCATGAAAAAGTGATCTTGAAACCCTCCGATTTGCTGGAAAGAACTGTGGATGGCCTCACGGAAGGGACAGATGTTGAGATAAGACTGAATGATGAACTTATTTATTCCTCAGAGCTTAACTACCTCATGGACAGGCCTCACAGTTCACCGGGCAATGCCCTGAACGATCGCTTTGTCCTGGCCAGGGAACTGGAGAACCGCAGATCCTTCGGGGAAGCGCTGGATACTTACCTGGAACTGCTGGAAGAGGACTCCATGCGTCTGGATGCGGCAGAGCGGGTGGCCGAACTCTATTTTCGAATGGGCGACCTGGAGCGGGCCGGGGAGTATGTGGAGGGGATCCTGGAGATCGATGCCTACCTGCCGGGTGCCAACTTCATTTATGGTTCCATCCGGAAGGCTGAAGGGGACTTTGCCGATGCCAGGGATGGTTTCCGATGGGCCCTGCGTTCCCTGGAGTACCGCAGTGCAGCCTATCAGCAGCT
>SPBY01000550.1 GCA_004525825.1 Bacteroidia bacterium | reverse complement strand
CAGTGGGGCTTCCTGGGATATTACAACGATGACATTGGGCCCTCTCCCTTTGAAGGATTTGACCTGGGTGGGGATGGACTCTCGGGATACAACCTCTATGGACGGGAGACCATTGCTCAGCGAGGATATCCCAACCGGAGTCTGACTCCTGTGGATTCGAAAGGGAACAAGTCGGGGAACGTCTATACCAAGTATACCCTGGAACTACGCTACCCGGTATCGCTGAATCCTTCGGCCACCATCTTTGTACTCACTTTCCTGGAGGCCGGGAATGCATGGTACAGCATCGACCAGTTCAGTCCGTTTAGCACCAAGCGAGCTGCCGGAGTGGGTGTTCGTGCCTTCCTGCCCATGTTCGGATTGCTGGGGATCGACTGGGGATATGGATTTGATCCTTATCCCGGACATCCGGGCATCAGCGGATCTCAGTTTCACTTTACCATTGGACAACAGTTCTAAGCTCTCTGATATAGCATGTTAAGAATAGTTAAGATATGAGCATATTTAGGAGCTTTGCACTTCGAATAGGGAGAGAATTCTTATTTTGGTACGGAGTTTGAACAGGATATAAAAATATTTACCGATAGATCCAAAAAAAAACCAAGCACCATGAAAAAGTTATTTATATCGGCCCTTGTACTAAGCCTGTTTGCAGGAAGCGCCCTGGCTCAGAAGTTCGCATTTGTCGACACAGATTATATCCTTCAGAATATCCCTTCCTACAATGCTGCCCAGGAAGAACTGGACAAGATATCCCAAACCTGGGAAACGGAGATCGCCGCGGAATATGAGGAGATCGATAAGATGTACAAGACCTACCAATCGGAGCGGGTTCTGCTCACCGATGAGATGAAAAAGAAACGGGAGGAAGAGATCATGAACCGGGAGCGTGCAGTGAAAGAGCTGCAGTCCAAGTATTTTGGTCCAGAGGGAGATCTCTCCAAGAAGCGCCAGGAACTGGTAAAACCCATTCAGGATGCCCTCTATAAAGCAGTGAAGGAACTTTCGGCCGAGGGTAGCTATGCCATCATTTTTGACACCGCTTCGGGAGCCTCCATTTTGTACTCAAATCCACGTTATGATTTGAGCGACGAAGTGCTCAAAAAGTTAGGTTATAAAAATTAATATCTTACATTTGTAGGCGCTTTTAAGCAAGTAATCAGTTATATACGCAAATAATACACTATTGAGATGATGAAACGAATGATCCTGGCCATCGCCATAATTGGAACGGCCATTACACTCCACGCACAGAAATTTGGACATATCACGGCCGAGGAGTTGCTCTTGGCCATGCCCGAGTACGATTCAGCACAGGCGAAAGTGGAGGAGCTGAGAGATCACTACACGCTGGAGATAGAGCGGATCCAGGTGGAAATCAACAAAAAGATCGAAGATTTCACCTCCAAAGAAACCACCATGAGCGACCTGATCAAAGAAGCCAAAGCTTCTGAGATCCAGGAACTGCAGATGCGTCTTCAGAACTATTCGCAGACCGCACAGCAGGACTTACAACAGCAGGGCCAGATGGTCATGGGGCCGGTCATGGACAAGGCACGCCAAGCCATAGATGCAGTGGCCAAGGAGAAAGGCCTGATTTACGTTTTCGATTTGAGTAGCGGCAACCCTATTTATACCTCTGAAGAGAGCCTCAATATGCTGCCACTCGTGAAAGCCAAGCTCGGCCTTAAATAAGCCGAAAGCAGAAAGGTAAAAGCAGAATGAACTTAGGGATTGTGAAGGAATGTAACTTCATGATCCCTTTTTTCATTACATTAGATTTTGGAATAGATGGCAAACGAGCGTCCCATAGGCTTATTTGATTCTGGAGTTGGCGGACTCACCGTGGCTCATGCCCTGCATACCGTGCTTCCTTCCGAGCAACTTGTTTATTTTGGCGATACGGCCCATCTTCCCTATGGTGATAAATCGAAGGAGACCATTCAGCAGTACTCCCTGGGAATTGCTGATTTTCTGCTTGAGCAGGATTGCAAGGTGATTTTAATTGCCTGTAACTCTGCTTCTTCCAATGCTTTTGAGGAGGTTCGGGCCCATGTGGGTGATAGGGCCGTGGTGATGAATGTGATCGATCCGGTGGTGGAGCAGGTGTGTGACGGAAGAGGGGCTACATGTACCGAATCCATTGGGATTATCGGGACCAAGGCCACCATTGATTCGGGGACCTACCAGGAGAAGATCCGGAAGCAGGCACCCGGTGTCCAGGTAAGTTCACTGGCCACACCTTTGTTTGTGCCCATGATCGAAGAAGGCTTCGTATTTGACGACATCTCCAACGCCATCATTCGTTCCTATTTGTCACGAAATGAGCTGGAGGGCATCGACTCGCTGATCCTGGGCTGTACCCACTATCCCATTATTCGCAATCAGATCAGCCGCTTTTTGAATTTCGAGGTCAATGTGCTCGATACAGCCCGCATCGTAGCCCTTTCGGTGCAGAAGTTTCTTACCGAGAATGATATGCTGGCTTCCAGGCGTGCCGGCAACAACCAGTTCTACATCTCCGATTTCACCCCATCTTTCGAAGTGATCGCCAACATGTTCTTCAACGAGAAGATCGATCTGCAGAAGCGGAATATCTGGATTTAGCTTTTACTTAAGAAATACTTTAACTGGTGGTTACCCCAGGCAGCTACAAGATGTTCCCTGCGCAGAAGATACAGGTTGCTGGTTTTGTCAGTTTTGCCTCTGCTTGCAGAGACTAAGGTCCTGTATCCGGCTTCCCTTGCGATTTTCTCCGCGATCTCAGGGAAAAAATCTACTCCAATATTTCCATTAGGAGGGGCAAAATGATCACAACGGATCTTCAGTTTTTCCTCAATTACTTTTTTTGAAGTTTCGAGTTCATATTTTATTTGCTCTTCGTTCAATGTCGATAATTTGGTATGACTTGCAGTGTG
>SPBY01000038.1 GCA_004525825.1 Bacteroidia bacterium | reverse complement strand
CGGCGGCTGCGGCATAATCCACTCCGTGATGGGGACGCCTGATTTTCAGTACAGGATGCATCCTGGAGCTGGAAAAGCCGGAACTGATCCTTGAGAACCTGAGAGGTGCTTTCAGGAAGGCTTTTCGGAGGCTGTTGCCCTGTTCATCAAAAAAGCTTCTGGTGCCATCCTGGACAAAGGGGATGCCCCAGAAATCGGTCTGATTGTGGAATATCCACGCCCCGATAATCTTTTGGATTCCGAGAGATACAGAATCCACGTAGGATTCTTCATAGACCACCTTGTACTGGTCGCCCTGCTGAATGCCAAAGAAATCGATGCTCCAGGCAAAAATTTCGCTAAGCTCTATGGCCAGCATGGGATTGACTTCGCTGGCCAGCATGGATTCCCAGAGGGATGATTCAATGGTACCGGAGGCAAACTGAAGCCTTGTTTCCACAGCTTTCTCCCCGTTCCGTGCAAATATGGAATCGGCACCAATGCTGATCACAACAAAACTCAGAGGATCCTTTTCATACACAAACAAGCTGGGTGCTGCTTGCGAGGAGTCTGCCAGGCTGTCGGGGGTGTAGAAATAGTACCGCATGTCTGGCTTGATCTTCCGCTCATCGATCAGGCTGTCCGGCAGGAGGGAGATCCGGTATATCTCCTGCATGCTAACTCCGTGGGGAAGCAGCAGGTCGGCCAGGGTCTGATTGCGTTTCACCTTCCCTTCTTCCACCTGATAGAGGTCCCCCCGAATCCCGTAAAGGTCACTTGCCGGAACCGAATCAGGTTCAAACACTGTCACTGGAGCAGCAGGCTCGACCGGGGGCATTGGATTTTTACAAGCTGGAAACAGAAGACCATACAAGATGATCCCTGCGAGCAAGATTATGCTCCTCATCTGTATTCCCCGCTTTGCTATCATACCACTAAATTGATGATCTTTTTGGGAACATGGATAAAACGCTTGGGATCCTTCCCTTCGGTCCACTTTAATGCAGTTTCATGGGCAAGTACCGCTTTGCGGATCTCATCTTCGGCCATGTCCAGGGGAAGCCGGATTTTAAAGCGCAGCTTTCCATTGATCATTACCGGGTATTCGTGGCTGGCTTCCTGGAGCAAGGATTCATCGTATTCGGGCCAGTCTGCCAGGGCAACGGAAGTATTATTTCCCAGAATATTCCATACCTCTTCAGCCAGGTGAGGGGCAAAGGGGCCCAGTACCCTGATAAATGCAGCAGCCGAGGCCTTTGTGATTTTCCCTTTTTTGACCACCATGTTGGTGAAGATCATCATCTGGGATATGGCGGTATTAAAATGGAGTGCTTCCACATCATTGCCCACCTTCTTTATGGTGGCATGCAAGGACTTAAGAACCTCCTTGTCCTCTTCACTCTCGTGATACTTTGATGGGTCGGCAAAAAATCTATGCACTTTGTTGAGGAAATTATATACCCCTTTCACGCCGTTTTCCACCCAGGGTTTTACTGCATCCAGAGGACCCAGGAACATTTCGTAGAGTCGGAGAGAATCAGCTCCAAAACCAGTCACTACATCATCGGGATTCACCACGTTCTTCAGCGATTTGGACATCTTGGCCACAATCTGCTTCAGCGGCTCCCCGGTTTCCGTGTGGAAGTATTTTCCTTCTTTTTCCTCCACCAGGTCGCTGGTGACTTTGGCTCCCTCCTTGGTTTCATAGGCAAAGGCCAGGATCATTCCCTGGTTAAACAGCTTGCTGTAGGGTTCGTCGCTCGAGACAATACCCAGATCGAACAAGACCTTATGCCAGAAACGGCTGTAAAGCAGGTGCAATACGGCATGTTCGGCTCCCCCCACATAAAGATCCACCGGCATCCAGTATTTCTCCTTTTCTCCGGAAAAGGGCTCCTGGTCGTTCCTGGGATCAATGTACCTCAGGTAGTACCAGCAAGAACCGGCCCACTGGGGCATGGTGTTGGTTTCACGTCTTCCCTTCCGGCCCTTGGAATCTCTTACATGCAACCACTTTTCAGCATTGGCCAGTGGAGATTCTCCATCACTGCCGGGTTCATATTTTTCCAATTCGGGCAGCTGCAGGGGAAGTGCATCATCTTCCAGCAGGGTGATCTCTCCGTCCTCCCAATGTATAACAGGGAATGGCTCTCCCCAATAGCGCTGACGGCTGAAGAGCCAGTCCCGTATTTTGTAATTGATGGCTTCCGTACCCAGCTTGTTCTCCTCCAGCCATTGGATGGTGCTGGCGATTCCCTGCTCTTTCGACATGCCGTTGATGTCCAGGCGGGTCTCTTCAGAAGATGAATTTACGTAAGTACCGTCTCCGGTCCAGCAGGCCTTCCCCTTCAGCACCTGGCTGCGCAGCTCCTGATTATCCGTATCGGGATCCAGTATGCAGGGAATCGGCAGGGAGAATGCCGTGGCAAATTCGAAATCACGGGTATCGTGACAGGGAACGGCCATGATGGCTCCGGTTCCATATCCCATCAGCACATAGTCGGCCACCCAGATGGGAATCTGTTCTTTGTTTACGGGATTGATGGCGTGCGATCCGGTAAACACTCCGCTCTTTTCCTTGGAGAGGTCGGAGCGGTCAATTTCCGATTTCAGTCCGGCCTTTGCCACATAGGCTTCCACCCTGTCTTTCTGCTCTTCAGTGGTCAGCTGTTCCAGCAGGGGATGCTCCGGAGCAACCACCATGTAGGTGGCACCAAAAAGTGTATCCGGACGCGTGGTAAACACCCTCAGGATCTCACCGCTTCCTTCCACCTGGAAGTCCACTTCTGCACCGGTGGAACGACCGATCCAGTTGCGCTGCATGTCTTTCACTCCCTCGGGCCAGTCTACCTTCGATAATCCTTCCAGTAAGCGCTCAGCATAAAGAGGAATGCGCAACATCCACTGCTTCAAATTTTTACGCTCAACAGGGTTGCCGCATTTTTCGTGTGTCCCATCATTCAGTACCTCCTCGTTGGCACATACAATCCTGCAATGAGGACACCACCATACCTGTGCATCGTCGTAGTAGGCAAGTCGTTTACCCGCCACATAGTTCTTCACTGCATCGGTTCCCTCTGCTACAATTTCAGAGGGAATCTCCAATTCATCCATGGGACGTCCCTTTTGCATCTTCTCATCGAACCAGGTATTGTAGAGCCGGATAAATATCCACTGGGTCCACTTGAAGTATCCCGGATCGGTGGTATTTACCTCCCGGTCCCAGTCATACCCCAGTCCCAGCGATTTGATCTGCCTGCGGAAATTTTCGCAATTCTTCTGTGTGGTAATGGAAGGCTGGGTCCCGGTTTCAATGGCATATTGCTCGGCGGGCAATCCGAATGCATCCCAGCCCATGGGGTGAAGTACATTGAATCCATGCATTCTTTTGTATCTCGCAACAATATCCGTGGCTGTGTACCCTTCAGGATGCCCGACATGCAATCCCGACCCAGATGGATAAGGAAACATATCCAGTACATAATACTTTGGCAAGGAAAAATCGTCCTCAGTTTTGAAGGTCTTGTGTTCTTCCCAATAGTCCTGCCAGCGCTTTTCTATCTCAGCAAACTTGTATTCCATTTGATCCAAATCTGTTTCAGGGGGCGAAATTAGCTGAATTTTGTGTTAAATGGGTAAGAAAGACTTGACATCAATGGGTTTTTTTCGCAATTTAATGGTACTTAAACGAAAACAGCTTGATTATGAAACTAACCATTACACACCAGGAACGTTATTCCAGGGGTGAGCTTTTGCTCCGGACCCTTTTCGGATGGTTGTACATTGCTCTTCCCCATGCTTTTGTACTTATGTTTGTCGCATTGTGGGGTGCCATTCTGCAGTTTGTGGCCTTCTGGGTCATTCTTTTCACAGGCCGATATCCACAGAGCATGTTTGAATTTCAGGTGGGATTGATGAAATGGACCGTCCGTCTCGCAGCCCGTCTGTACAATATCACGGATGGCTACCCGGCCTTCGGGATCAAGGGGTCCGATGACCTGACACATATTGAAATACCCTATCCCGAAAAGGTAAGCCGCGGACTTACCCTGCTCAGGCTGTTTTTTGGAATATTCTATGTGTATATACCCCATATTTTCATCCTCTATTTCAGGGCTGTTTTTGTGGGTATCCTGATATTTCTTGCCTGGTGGGTGGTCCTGTTTACTGCTGAATACCCAAAGGGATGGCATGAATGGGTCGTGGGACAACTTCGCTGGGGGATGAGGGTAAACCTGTACATGAGTTACATGACCGATACCTATCCGCCCTTCACCGGGGATGAATTGCCCGATGAAGCATA
The DNA here is from genome assembly GCA_004525825.1 of Bacteroidia bacterium. Lineage (GTDB taxonomy): Bacteria > Bacteroidota > Bacteroidia > Bacteroidales. The sequence continues at coordinate 8,200 of SPBY01000038.1, read as the reverse complement.
ACATACAAACTTAGATCGCTTTCATATGGAATACCATCCTCTCCCGCAACCTGACGAAATTGAGGTGAGGGTCAGGGAAGATGCCATGGGGGCCTACTTCATGATGTTTGCCACCACGGCCATGGGACTGCCACTTCCCATCCTGAACCTGGTGGCGGCAGTCATATACTACTATGTGAACCGTGATAAGGGGAAATTTGTACAGTTCCACACCCTTCAATCACTCTATTCCCAGATACCAGTAACCCTTTTAAACTCTGGACTTGTGGCATGGACCATTGTCAATTTTGTCAAGGATTTTGATTTTACAGGTTTTTACTGGGGATACCTGGTTATGTGCGCATGTGCCGGACTGATTTATTTCATCTTCAGCATTGTGGGTGCAGTGAAAGCCAGAAAGGGGATATTTTACTATTTTGTTTTTTTCGGCAAGGTGGCCTACCACCAGGTGTACCGGATCAGGCCGAAATATGGTACATCGGCTCCTGAGAACAGGCCCCCTAGCTATTAAATGAAAGGTACATGCGACGATCTATCTTAAAGGATCTTTTGATCCTGCTAGGTGTATTTGCCCTCATCTGGCTGTTGGCTTCCCTGTTCAACTATCCCGACAAACCCAAATTGCTTAGTATCGAGAAGGAGGAAAGGCTGGGGGAAGCATATGTGGATCTCATCCTATTAAATCCCATGTTCCGGGAACTGGAGAATGAAAAAATCGATTCGGCGGTGAGCATGATCGGGGACAGGCTTGAAGCAAACCTGGAGCACTCGGATTACCTGTACAACTTTGTGGTTTTCGACAGTAAAATGATCAATGCTTTTACTGTTCCCGGTGGGAATATCCTGATCTCTTCAGGCTTGATCGCATTTTGTGATTCACCTGAGGAACTGGCTTCGGTAATGGCTCATGAGATGGGTCATGTGGAAGAGCGACATGTGGTATCCCGGCTTATCAAGGAACTGGGGATCGATATTCTCACCTCGGGCGATCAATATGTACTCGGGGAGGTGACGGGACTTTTGACCTCCACCAGTTTTGACCGGAAGCAGGAGGAGGAGGCTGACCGCTTTGCCGCTGAACTACTGGAACGTTCCTCCATCGAGCCCAGAACATTGGCGACGTTCTTCCGAAAGCTCGAAGAGGAATCGGACAATGAGCTGATGAAACACTTCGAAATCATCTCCACTCACCCCAATTTTAGTTCCCGCATCCGGGAGGCTCTGTCATATGAGCCAGCGGATGATTTTAAGGCTCTTCCCATGGACCTCGATTGGGAAGGGATCCAAGCCGGGCTTTAGGAAAAAATATTAACTTTGCGATCCACTTAGGCTCCATAGTTTAACTGGATAGAACGTGGGATTCCGGTTCCCATGGTGGGGGTTCGAGTCCTCCTGGAGTCACAATTAAGTCTGTAAAGTCAAAAGTCTATAAAGTCCTTAAATACTATGGTGGAAAGAGCCTGGCCCTGGTACGTTTTAGTGCCGGGGCTTATTATTTAAGAAGTTTTTGAGCAGTGGCCTGTTTCTGTTGATATTTAGTTAGGGAGGCCGTTTCTTTTTTCCATAATTTCAACTATTGATTTTACAGTTCCTATTGTATCGCTTTTATGGCTGCTGAATTTCTCTCTTCCGTCGGAACATCCTACCAGATCGATCGTCTGATTTCTGAGGCCACCAGCGAGATAGTATTCTTTGCCCCGGTTTTGAAGCTTCATGAAAGTGTCATACTGAAGTTTCAACAGGCCGACCAGCGGAATGTGAGGATTACTTTGGTGTATGGAAAGGAGCGTAATCAGATAAGGGGTCAGCGCTGGTATAAAGACTACAAGAACCTGAGGATTCTCTACCACGACAAACTGAACACCTTCTTTTACAGAAATGAAAAGGAGATAATCCTTACCTCCATGGGGCTTTCAGATTTAAGTGGTAATCTGCGGAGCGACATGGGCCTGCTCATTGCCAAATTGAGGGACAGGAAGGCCTACGAGGATGGAATTTATGAACAGGAAATGCTGGTCGAGCATTCTGAGGAGGTATTTGCAGGGGCCAACTACGAAAAAATTGAAGATACTGTCCGACCCGAGGAGATCATGAGAGAAATGCCCTTCCTCAGCTACTTTGGAGTGGAAGGGAGAGAACTGATAAATGGCAAGGTAAAAGCGCCCAGCGGCAAGCTCTATATTCCTGAGATGGAGTACTACAATGACGGAACCATCAAGTTCCAGGGCTTTAAAAAGACGCGCCAGCGTCATGGTGAGTGGATTTTCTATACTTACGAAGGTTTCGTGAGGGAGGTAGTGATCTATGAAAACGGAAGTTATGTGGATAAAATCTTCTGCGATTATGAAAATCCGGCCAAGCCCATTTCCAAATACTACCTGCTTTTTGGAATAGGAAACTCGGTTAAGAAACTATACGACAAGAACATCAGTGAACTTTACTTCGACAGTACCATTGAAGAGTTTACCGGATTTGATAAAACCAAACTATTTTACCACACTGAGCGCTTTATTAAAAAACGCTCCATTTTCGATCAACCTGTTACCTTCCAGGAAATGGTGGACCAGATCTACAAAGCCCTGTACGAATAACCCCCCATTTCCGGCACGCATCATTTTTTCTTCTTCTGTCTGAACCATATATAGTCGAACCAGCCTCTTCAGCTGGGAGATTATATATGGGAGGAGCGGGCAAAAAAAGAGGGCTCTCCTTTCGGATGCCCTCTTATAGCTAGTTCAGTTAAGCTTACCTTTGCCTTCCCTGATCTCTGTATTCCTTCTTTGCAGAGTAGTTGATGATCAAAGATTTTGCTCTTCTGAGCGCCTGTTTTACATCATCAACCTTTCCCATGGATATGTCTTGGTCGATCCTCATGGACATGACCATCTTGTTCTTATCAGCTTCAGGAAGTTTTTCCCTTTCAAAAAGCACAAAGTCCTGGATGGCTTCGTAGGGTATCCCTTCCTCACTGACTAATTTGTCGTTGAGCTGTATCAGAGGCTCGGTACCATACATCCTGGCCATTTGTGCAACGGGGCGTCCGATGTATATGTAACTTACCAGAGATTTTTTCTCCAGTTTCTTCACCTCTGTGGCTTCTGGAACCTTCACCCTCACCTGCACCTCGGTTTCCCGCATTGTTGTTGCCACCATGAAAAAGAACAAAAGCATGAAAACAATGTCAGGAAGGGAGGAAGTATTGATTTTCTGAAGGCCTTTCCCAGTACTTTTTTTGAATTTAGACATTAGTTACGCCCTCCTATACTTTTTGGGTCTGATTCGGATATATTCATCTTATAAATCTTCCGGATGCCTAACTGTATCTCTTCTTCGATGGGATTATTTGTGTTCAGCTCATCATATTCCTTATCGAAGTAAAGTTTACAGAAGTCATTTCTCAACAAGTTCACTGCTGCTACCAGTTCGTTCTGAACCTGTAGATATTTTCCATATGTAGTGGAACGGTCGTTCTGTAGTGAGATCACCCCTTTGGAGACGCTGCCCCTCCACATCCCGTCGGGAGGAAGTAGTGAGGAGCTTCCCGGAGGAAACTGCACCTCTTGTTCTTCCAATTCAGGAAGGGATTCGTCGCCGCGGGGATTGGTGAAGAACTCAACTGTCTTCTCTTTAAGAGCCAGTCCGTCCATCACTTCACCACCCACCATTAGCAGGTCGCTTCGGTTGAGAAGTACCACCAGTACATTACGTTTGTTCACTTTCACCTCAGTTTCCTGTTGATCTTCGGGTTCAGGAGGCAAAAGCCTGGTGATCCCAGTGTCGGTGTCCATGGTGGTGGTAACCAGGAAGAATATCAATAGGAGAAAGGCAATATCAGCCAGTGATCCTCCATTTACTTCCGGTGTTTCTCTTGATGCCATAGAATAGAATTATGTTTATCTAATGAATCTTATTTAAATGCCCTTGAAATTATGGCATAGAGAATTGACCCCAGAGCCAACCCAAACAGCATATATGTCACAAAAAGGACAGTATCGATCATCTTCAGGGTTCCCGGATCGCTATTGTCTGTTCCGGTGTAACCAATGATATCAATGGGCGTGCCTTTAGCCAACACGTATGAAATCACCACCAGTACAACAGCACCGGCCAATACAGCCAGCAGCCTGATTAAGGCTTTCGGATTGGCGATTACTGCGATAAGTGGGAACACCAATGATGCAATCAGCGTGATAAGTATCAGGATATAGGCCCATATTAACGCAATATCGGTACGGAAATACAGCAAGCGTTCCCAGCCAGAGGTTACATCTTTGACACTCTTGCCTGAATCTACCATAAGCACTGGAGCGGCTGCCCGTTCTTCTTTTGCTTTTTGAACAGCAGCAGCATTCTCAGCAATGGCTGCAGAGTCTGTCAGGGAGTTATCTATGACAGGCAATGGGGTCACAGGTGTCATATCCACAGGATTCAATGCTTCGTCTACCCGGTCTACAAATGCATCATAATCATCGACGGTATTGGGCCCGAGGTAGAAGAACAGAACCACCAATAGGGATAGACCTGCTACCACATACAATGTGATTCTTGTTAGTTTGGAAAAAGCCATAGCTTCTTATTTTTTAAGATTATGTTTTACCAGCATGTCCACGAGTGAGATAGAAGCATCTTCCATCTTATTGACGATACCGTCAATCTGAGACACAAGGTAATTGTAGAAAATCTGAAGGATGATGGCCACCATCAAACCGGTTACAGTGGTGATAAGGGCGATCTTGATACCACCGGCAACAACGGTAGGAGACATATCTCCCTGCACCTGGATTTGATCAAAGGCGTTAATCATACCAATTACCGTACCCATGAAACCAAGCATAGGAGCGATGGCGATAAACAAGGAGATCCAGCTCAGGTTTTTCTCCAGGAGACCCATTTGCACACTGCCATAGGAAACCACAGATTTTTCTACCACATCGATACCTTCATTCACGCGGTCTAGACCCTGGAAGAATATACTCGCCACAGGTCCGCGGGTTTCGCGGCATACTTCTTTGGCAGCTTCGACGCCACCGTCCTTGAGGGCATCCTCAACAGCACCGAGAAGTTTGTCGGTGTTGGTCGCGGCCAGATTCAGGTAAATTACCCTTTCAAAGGCCAGTGCCAGACCGAAGATCAAAGTCAGAAGTACAGCGCCCATAAAACCGGCACCCCCTTCAATAAATTTAGTCTTCAGGGTGGTGTGCAATACAGCAATTCCACCTTGATCTTCGGCATCTGTTGTTGCAGCAGGAGCAGTAACTTTCTGGACTGCTACCTCTTCAGCAGCAGGAGCATCAGTAGTTTCATCCTGAGCAAAGATTGATGCTCCCATAAAAAGCATCCCGAATACGGCTATCAATGCAAATAATTTTTTCATGGTGTTGATTGTTTGTTTTACTTTATGATTAAACGTATACTATATTCTTTTTAAGCAATATAATAAATTTTGCGGAGAGAGAGGGATTCGAACCCTCGGTACCCTTTAGGGGTACACACGCTTTCCAGGCGTGCCAGTTCAACCGCTCCTGCACCTCTCCAGACTATCCTTCTTCTATAGGGCTATCTCTCAAACCCGCTAATCTTCAGAATTTTGTAAGAACCGCTCCTGCTATAATTAGTGCCTTCCACTTAGGAGAAATTTGCGGCGAAAAATACAAAAAAAAATTTATACTAGCACTCAAGGAACTGTGATTTCTCCTTTGAGCGATTTATTTAAAAGCATTTTAACCTCATCATCTGTCAGATTCTGTGCAAGCAGAACCATCAGTTTGGTGGTCGCGGCCTCGGTGGTAATATCGTAACCACTTATCACTCCTGCATTTAGAAGATGTCTGCTTGTTTCGTATCGACCCAACTCAACGCTTCCCCATCTGCACTGGGTAACATCCAGAATGATAATATTTCTTCTTGCCGCTTTTTGAATTCTGTCAAGAAACCAGGCTCCGGTAGGAGCGTTCCCGGCACCATATGTTTCAAGAATGAGTGCTTTCATGGCGCTGTATCCAAGTACTGCATCCATGTATTCAGGGGTCATGCCTGGAAATAGTTTAAGGATGGCAATATGCTGGTTAAAATTCTTATGAACCACCAGGTCCCTGAATTTTCCGGGATATCTTATATGCTCACGGTCATACACCAGGTGAACGCCGGCTTTGGCCAGGTAAGGATAGTTGGCCGACTGAAATGCATTGAAATGCTCTGCATTCACCTTGGTCGTTCTGTTTCCACGCGACAGCTTGCTCTCAAAATAGATACAAACCTCCGGTACAACTGGTTTCCCATACTCTTTGGCTGCGGCAATCACTATGGAGGTGATCAGATTCTCCTTTCCATCGGTCCTCAGAGCCCCAATGGGAAGCTGTGCTCCAGTGAAAATGACCGGTTTGGCCAGATCCTCGAGCATAAAACTGAGGGCCGAGGCTGAATATGCCATAGTATCTGTACCATGTAATACCACAAAGCCATCAAATTTTTGGTAGTTCTCCTCTATGATCTCGGCGATGCGTGTCCAGATTCCCGGTTCAATCTCCGAGGAATCGATGGGAGGATCAAAGCTGACCGACTCTATGAAGTATCCCAGGCCCTTAATTTCCGGGATATGTTTCATGATGTTTGTGAAGTCGATGGGTTTTAGTGTGCCTTTTACCGGATCTTTAAGCATGCCAATGGTGCCACCGGTATATATTAGTAATATGGAAGATTTTTCAGGATGCATGTTGGGGTTTTATTCGAAACAGTTGTTCTGCATTGTTGGAAGTAATTGAAGCAAGTTCTTCTAAGCTCAAGTTATGAATTTCTGCCACTTTTGCTGCAATTTCGGGCAGGTAACTGCTTTCATTTCTTCTCCCCCGGTGCGGAACCGGTGCCAGGAAGGGAGCATCGGTCTCCAGAAGGAGCTGTTGGATGGGGATCGATTGAACCACCCCGGTCAGATTGGAATTTTTGAAAGTGACAATGCCGTTGATGCCGATCATGAAATCAAAGGAAAGTGCGCGATCCAGATCTTCAAGAGTTCCGGTAAAACTATGAAACACCCCTCTCAATCCGGCACCTCCGGCTTTATCCAGAGCACTGAATATTTCCGGGAAAGAATCCCTGGCATGAATTACCAGTGGAAGGTCCAGCTCCATGGCCCATCTGATCTGGGTAAGGAAAACTTCCTCCTGCTCTTTAATATAACTTTTGTCCCAGTAGAGATCAATGCCTGTTTCGCCGATGGCGATGATGCCCTCTCTGTCCAACTGACTTTCAATAAGACTCAGCTCCTCTATATAGTTCTCCTTCACCGAAGTGGGGTGCAGTCCCATCATGGGGAAACAGTGGCCGGGATACCTTTCTGCCAGAGAAAACATGGGACCGACCGTTTTACTGTCTATGTTGGGCAGCAACATGCGCTTCACTCCGGCTTCAAGGGCCCTTTGGATCATTTGGTCCCGGTCCTCTTTGAAGGCGTCGAGATAGAGGTGGGTATGTGAATCGATAAACATTTATTTCGCGGCTACAAACATACAACATAGCTGGGAATCACCTAAAAAAATCCAGGGTATTTAAACCGGGATCCCCCGAAATTTAAATACCCTGGCAAATTCCTCCTCCTCTTACAGATAAATCGTGCAGATGGTGTTAAACCACACCCTGTGCCAGCATGGCATCGGCTACCTTCACAAATCCTCCCACATTGGCTCCGTTCACGTAGTTGACATATCCATCTGACTCCTTCCCATGGTTCACACAGGTCTGGTGTATGTTTTTCATGATCTCCTGCAGGCGGCTGTCCACTTCTTCTCTTGACCAGGGAAGCCTCATGCTGTTCTGGGTCATCTCCAGTCCGGATACTGCTACACCCCCGGCGTTGGCTGCTTTCCCAGGGCCATAGAGAATCCTGGCTTCCAGATAGACCTCAATGGCATCTGGAGTGGAGGGCATGTTGGCTCCTTCACTGATCACCTTGCAACCGTTCTTGATCAGGGTTTCAGCATCGCTTTTATCCACCTCGTTTTCGGTGGCTGCAGGGAAAGCCACATCGCACTTCACATGCCAGGGTCGTTTCCCTTCAAAGTACTCACAGCCGAACTTTTCAGCATACTCCCTGATCCTTCCCCTGCGTATGTTTTTCAGTTCCATCACCCAGGCCAGTTTCTCAGCATCAATTCCTGCCGGATCATAAATGGTTCCTGCAGAGTCTGAGAGGGTCACCGCTTTT
>SPBY01000326.1 GCA_004525825.1 Bacteroidia bacterium | reverse complement strand
CTTTCTAACCTGGGTTCCAGGCCCGCACCATATACATATATGGCGGCTTTCTGGGTTCCGGATGAGTTCAAAAAGCGATTCTCTTTCAAGAGCAGATCCCTGGCTGGAGAATTGATGGAAAAACCATATCCCCCTCCCTGGCTGCCATTGTTCTCGATGGTATTGTTTACGAAAGTATTCCGGTGAGGGGCGTTGTCTTCACGTTCACCACGAAAGTTCACGCCATCACTTGCATTGCTGTAGAAGTGGTTGTTTTCAAACAGCACGTCAGTATCCTTGTGCCCGGTGCAAAGCCCAAAACGGCCATTGTGGTGGAATTTGTTTCCGCTAACTCTGCTTTCATAAACGCGCCAGCAGATAAACAGTCCATCCTGGTCGTTGTGGTGCACATCGTTGTTTTCGATGATCGAAAAGGGCGATCCCGTTCCAGGATGGAGGCCGGTATTACCGCTGCCTGAGATTTCGCAGTTTTTGATGCTTACATGCTCCGTGATTTGCCAGCTGATACCTTCTCCGTTGAAGTCTTTGACCTGTACATGGTCCACGGCAATCTTTTTCGATCGTAAGATCAGAACGCCGGCACTATTGCAACCGTCAGCGAAAAAATTCTCCTCCCGGTTACCATCAATGACCAGGTTTGAAATGGAAGCATCTTCAGCCTCAATAAGCTCTACCACTGAAGAAGTGTTTGAGACCAGGCCATTCTGGTCGGACCGGTAATCACGTATCAGGCCCTTATCGATATAGATCACGTTTTCTGCTATATCGGTGATGTAGGCAGTGGAAACGTTCCAGCATCCGCTGTTTTCCTCATCGGTCACCTGTACCTTCATGCCTATGGTAAAACCATCGGCATTTTCCACCGTCAGTTTCAGCTCACCAAAGTCAGCATCTACAATGTATTTGGTTTGTACTCCCTTGCCTCTTTTCAAAACGGTCTCTTTTCCTGAGCCAATAAGATGTACATTCGACTTCAGCCGGACCGGAGCACTTATTTCGTACAGGCCCGGATTCAGGCGAACAGTCCCCCCGGTGTTTTCAAGGGCATCGATGGCAAACTGGATGGATTGGTTGCTGTATCCAGTAATATCGGCATCTGCACCTCCTACAGAGATTTCCCGTGCAGCAATCTTCGGTGAAACCAGGGCATCTGCTTGTTTAACTTCCTGGCCAGAGAGGCAGAAGGAAATGGCCAGGAGGAGTGGTAGCATGGATCTTTTCATCTTGTTTGGATTTGGCTATTTCCAAATTTATACAAAGTATCTGACAAATGGTTTTTTATTACATTGTCTGCCATGAAAACAAGAACAATCTTACTCTCTTTAGCGCTGCAGATCTTAGTCACGCAGCTTTCCGGACAGGAATTTCTCAGTACAAATGGCAAGGCCATTGTAAACGAAAGCGGCGATAGCATTATTCTTCGCGGTATGGGGCTGGGAGGCTGGATGCTGCAGGAAGGATACATGATGCAAACTTCCGGGTTTGCCAATGCACAGTATCAGATTCGGGCAAAGATAGAAGAGCTTATAGGACCTGCAGACACGGAACTCTATTTTGAGACCTGGCGGAACAATCATGTCAGGAAAGCGGATATCGATTCCCTGAAGTACTGGGGCTTTAATTCGGTGCGCCTGCCCATGCACTACAACCTGTATACCTTACCTATTGAGGACGAACCGGTAGCCGGGGAGCATACCTGGCTCGAAACAGGATTTGATCTGACCGACAGCCTGATCAAGTGGTGCAAAGCGAACGATATGTATGTGATCCTGGATCTGCATGCTGCACCGGGCGGACAGGGCTATGACCAGGGAATTTCCGACTATGATCCCACCAAACCCTCTCTCTGGGAAAGCGAGGCCAATCGCGATAAAACTGTGGCACTCTGGATGAAGCTGGCAGAGAAATATGCCAATGAGCCCACCGTGGCAGGATATGACCTGATTAACGAAACCAACTGGAACATGACGGGGAATACCCCATTGCGTGACCTGTACTACGAAATCACAGACAGCATCCGGAAGATAGATACCAAACACATCCTGTTTATCGAAGGTAACTGGTTTGCCAACGATTTTACCGGTCTGACACCCACCTGGGACACCAACATGGTTTACAGTCCGCATAAATACTGGTCCACCAACGACCAGAAATCCATTCAGTGGGTCCTGGACATCCGGGAACAACATAATGTTCCCATCTATTTTGGGGAGTCTGGCGAGAATTCCAATGTCTGGTTCAGGGATGCGGTAAAGTTGCTGGAGGAACACAAGATCGGATGGGCCTGGTGGCCCATGAAGAAGATAGAATCCATTGCCGGTCCCCTCTCTGCACCGAAGTCTGCGGAATACCAGGTCCTGCTGGATTACTGGAATGATGGCGGAACGGCCCCCTCGGCAGCTTATGCAAAGAGTGCCTTGATGGCTATGGCGGAGGCCCATAAAATACAAAACTGCAGCTATCATAAGGACGTAATTGATGCCATGTTCCGGCAGGTGTATTCAGACGTAGCTATTCCCTATAGGGTCCAGGACATTCCGGGAGTGGTATACCCTTCCGATTTTGACATGGGAGTGCTGAACTCGGCCTACTACGATACCGACGTGGCCAATTACCAGGTATCCACAGGAAGCTATACAGCGTGGAACAATGGATGGGTTTACAGGAACGATGCGGTGGATCTTCAGGAGACCACCGACAATGTGAACACCAATGGCTATTCCCTGGGCTGGCTTTCCACCGATGAATGGATCCAGTACAGTGTGAATGTGGCTGCTGAGGCAGTGTATGAAGTGGAAGTCAGGGTGGCCTCCATCAGTACCGAAGGCAAGTTTCATTTCCAGTCAGGCAGTGCGGATATTTCATTGCCTAGCAATGTTCCCAGTACAGGAGCCTGGACCACCTGGCAAACTGTAAAAGTCCCCGGCGTGATCCTGACTCCTAAGGATAACAAAATCCGTTTTTATGTGGATAATACCGGGTTCAACGTGGGGAGTTTCAAGTTTGTACAGACAGGGCTTACCACGGACCTTCAAACCCATTTTCTTTCGGGCTATACCCTTGATGACCATTCAATACAAGTGAATTTTAATAAGCCCCTGGAGGGACCTCTTCCTGCCATGCCGGCCGATTTTCAGATCAATGTCAATGGAAACAGGGTGACCATTTCCAGCATGGCCCTGGACACAGAGAATCCGAGAATGATCACTTTCGGAATAAACACCAAGCTCCGTTCCACCGATCAAATTTTGATATCCTACACAGGTAATCAAATAGGGGCTACTGACGGGATTTCCCTGAATACTTTCTCCCAAAAACTGGTGGAAAACAGGGTGGCCATCATTCACCCGATCCCGGGCAGGGTAGAGGCAGAGGATTACTTTTTTGAGTCGGGAACGGAGCTGGAGAGTACCACCGACCTTGGAGGAGGACAGAATATTGGCTACCTCGACAATGGAGATTATACCGACTACTACATTGATGTGGCGGAAGACGGGAGCTATTATGTGGATTACCGGACTGCAGCCCAGAGTGCGTCAGGGGCGGTGAAACTAGAGATTATTGCGCCCGACATAGGAGCTGAATTCTTACACCAGGTGAGCTTCCCCTCCACCGGTGGTTGGCAAAATTGGACCACCACGCGGAACCAGGTAATGCTTTCTGCGGGTCTGCACCATCTGAGGATGACCATCACTGCTTCCCTGTTCAACATGAACTGGCTCGAGTTTACCTATCGCAGCACCGGGATCGATGATTCTCCTGAAGCGAAAGCAGGCATCGGAATGTATCCCAATCCCACCAGCGGAATCCTCTTTGTGGAAGGCGAGCTTGAGGGTGATCTGAAAGCTGAAATTCTGGTCTTTGACTTAAGGGGACAGCAGCTGCTGTCAAGACCCCTGCCGGAAAATGGTTCATTCCGCGAGAGCCTTGATCTGGAGGGAATGGTTTCAGGGGCCTGTGTGGTTATGGTCCGGAACCAGGGGGGTAGAATCCTGGCACGTGATCTGGTGATCATTGGCGATTAGCTCTCCCAGGCAAGAGGGAGGTAAGAAAGCCCATCAGGAAGATAGCCACGGTACCAAAGACAATGGTAAGGTAGGAATGGAAAATATTCCCGTACCTGGAAGGATCCTCTGAAAGTGAGCTAAGACTCATCCATGCGATTACTGCAATACCGCAAATCACGCCGATCACAGCACCGTTGGATTTGCTGCGCCTGGTGAATGCTCCCAGCAGGAACAATCCCAGCATTCCGCCGCTGAATATGGAGGCCAGTTTCCACCAGGCATCCAGGGCGGACTTCACATTGATCATGGCCAGTGCCACAGTTATGGCAAGCAGAGTGATCACCACCGTGGTAAGGTAAAGCACCTTCATGGATTCTTTTTCGCTGGGATCTCGTTTCATGAATTTCCGGTAATAGTCTGTCAGAAACACAGTGGCTGCGCTGTTGAAGCTGGTTGAGATGGTACTCATTCCTGCGGCAAAAATGGAGGCAATCAGCAAGCCGGGCACACCTTTGGGAAGCTGGCTGACAATGAAATAGGGGAATACCTGGTCGGCCTTGTCAAGGTCCTGCAGTTCTGCCGGCAAGGTGGCTGCTCCCGAGGTGAAATAGGAGTAGAGGGCGGTGCCAATAAACAGAAAAAGCAAAGATACCGGTATATATAGCAGTCCGCCTGACAGGGCTGATCT
>SPBY01000527.1 GCA_004525825.1 Bacteroidia bacterium | reverse complement strand
GTTTTCGATTCCTCTGATCCCTTTCAGTGCTTCCACTCCCATGTCGGACTGGATCCGCAGGGTATCGGTGCCATATTGGTCCTGGATGTTATCCAGGGTTCCATCCAGTACTTTTTTCCCCTGGTATATCATGAAGATATAGTCGCACATCCTTTCGGCCATGGCCATGTCGTGGGTGCTGAAGATAATGGTGGCTCCCTTCTGCTGCAGCTCCAGGATGATGTCTTTCATCATGTCGGCGTTGACCGGGTCGAGGCCGCTGAAGGGTTCATCCAGAATGATCAGTTCGGGCTGGTGCAGGATGGTGGCGATGAACTGAAGCTTTTGCCTCATTCCCTTGCTGAGCGTCTCCACCTTTTTGTCCTTGTAGGCTTTCAGATCCAGGCGTTCCAGCCACTGGTTGATCTGGTTGGGAAGATCGGTTCCATCGTTCAGTTCTCCGTGAAACTGCAGAAGTTCCCCGATTTTCATCTTCTTGTAAAGTCCGCGATCTTCGGGAAGGTAGCCCACATTCTTCAGGCGTTCTAAATGGGTTTCCTGGCCGTTGACCAGGAGCTTACCCGCATCGGGGTACATGATCTTCATGATCATGCGGATGGTGGTGGTTTTTCCGGAACCATTTGGGCCGATGAAGCCGTAAATGCTCCTCTTGGGCACTTCCAGGGAAAGTTTGTTCACTGCCACAACCGTTCCGAACACCTTGCTTACATTGGAAAGTTCAATAATGTTCATGATGGTGGTTAACTGTTGAGAAAACCGAAGTTAAAAATTTACCATCAGAACACACTTGAAATCTGGCAGATTTCTTTCCCGGATTATTCTTCCAGGGTGGTCAGGTCTCCTTCTTCCAGTCCCAGTGCCCTGGCCTTCAACACCCGTCGCATGATTTTCCCGCTCCTGGTTTTGGGCAGGGAGTCGGCAAATACAATAAAAGCGGGTTTGGCGATGGGGCCAATCTCACTGGCCACATGCTGCTTTAGTTCATCGGCAAGCTCATCTGAGGCAGAAAAACCCTGTTTGAGAATGACCGTGGCATGGATGATATTGCCCTTCAGTTTGTCGGGCAAGCCGATGGCGGCCGATTCGGTCACCGCGGGGTGACTCACCAGGGCACTTTCGATCTCTGCCGATCCCAGTCGGTACCCACTCACCTTCAGCACATCGTCGTTCCGGCCAATGATCCATACATAGCCATCCTCATCGATTTTGGCCGAGTCGCCCGTGAGGTACCAGCCCTGCTTTTCATATTTCTTCCAGTACTTTTCGATAAAACGTTCCGGGTCACCCATGATGGTTCTGGCCATTCCTGGCCAGGGATTCTTGATGACCAGGTTGCCTTCCAGGTCAGGACCCACCTCCTTGCCAGCGTCGTCCACCACCGAGATTTCATTCCCGAAGAAGGGCTTGGTGGCCGATCCGGGCTTCAGGGGGGTGATGGGCAGGGGAGTGATCATAAACCCGCCGGTTTCGGTTTGCCACCAGGTATCCATAATAGGACATTTATTTTTCCCAATTACTTCGTGATACCATAGCCAGGCTTCGGGGTTGATGGGTTCTCCTACCGATCCCAGGAGCCGGAGTGTACTGAGGTCATGTTTGTTGGCCCAGGAGGCCCCGTAGCGCATAAGTCCCCGGATGGCGGTGGGTGAGGTATAGAAGATATTGACACCGTATTTCTCGATCATCTGCCACCATCTGTTTGGATAGGGATGGTTGGGGGCTCCTTCGTAAAGCAGGGTGGTGGCCCCGTTGATCAGGGGTCCGTATACTATGTAAGAATGCCCGGTGATCCAGCCCGGATCAGCTGCGCACCACCATCGGTCATCAGGCTGTATGTCAAATACATATTTGAAGGTACTTGAAGCATAGACTGAATACCCTCCGTGGGTGTGAACAACTCCTTTGGGTTTGCCCGTGGTTCCGCTGGTATAGAGGATAAAAAGGGGATCCTCGGCATCAGTTTGCTCTGTCTCGCAGCGGGGAGAGGCGATGGGCATACTCATCAGGTCGTGGTACCAGAAGTCCCGGTCATTTTCCATGAAGCATTCTTCGCCGGTACGTTTCACCGCAATGCATACATCGATGGTGGGAGAACGGCGCATGGCATCATCGGCAATGGCCTTCAACTGGGTGGGTTTCCCCCTGCGATATCCTCCATCGGCAGTGATAAGGATGCTGCTGTGTGCATCTGCAATTCGTTCGGCCAGGGCTTCCACACTGAACCCTCCATATACCACACTGTGTGACGTACCAATCTTGGCACAAGCCAGCATGGCTATGATGATCTCCGGGATTTGAGGCATATAGATGGTGATGATATCCCCCTTTTTGGCGCCCATGGCTTTTAGCACATTGGCAAACTTGGAGACCTCCCTGTCGAGGGCAAAGTAGGAGAAGGTGCGGACATCTCCCGGTTCTCCTTCCCAGATGAGTGCAAGTTTGTTTCGAGTCTCTGACTTAAGATGACGGTCAATGGCATTGGCCACCACATTGATTTTGCCGCCGGTAAACCATTTGTAGAAAGGTATGTTGCTATCATCCAATACCTTATCCCATTTCTGATACCAGTGCAGATCTTCTGCTTCTTTGGCCCAGAATCCTTCGCGGTCGGCGATGGATTCCTGATAGAGTTTGTCGTACTCCTTGATACGTGCGCGTTTAACGACTGATGCTTCGGGATGAAAAAAAGAATTCCCCGATTTTGAACCTGGTTTCTTATTCATAATCTTTCATTGATATATTTAGATAAAAAACGACTATTCAGATAATTTGTTCAACCCACCAGGTTTCAAGAGTTTCATAGTTCAGATAGATCCCTTCCTCCTGGAGGCCCTGCGACATCAGTCCTTGAAGTTCCTGCATGGACTTGGCCTGGTGAGCGGACACAGAAATGATTCCGGGAATGGTATTTGAACCCAGGAGGATTTGTCCGGCTGCCTGCTGATGCACCCACCCGTCGGGAACCGTAAAGCTGTTTACCAGAGGCTGATGTTGGGGCTGCCCCTGACTCCTGCCAAATACCAGGTATTGCGCCGAATCATAATTG
>SPBY01000317.1 GCA_004525825.1 Bacteroidia bacterium | reverse complement strand
TCCCATTGCCCATGCTCCTCTCGGCATAGATGATCATATCGTCCCGTTCCAGGCCCTCTGTGTCGAAGGTGTACTCGCCTCCGGTGCCCATCATGGGTTTGATCTGCAGGATGAAAAAAGAGGGTTTCCCGTTTTCGGCTTTGTCCAGATCCAGTGCATATTCCAGTTCCACGGGCGATCCCAGGGCCTCCTTTCCCACATCCATGATCAGGGAGAGCGCCCTGGCCATAGGTACATACTCATACTTCAGGATGTTGGCAAAATTGAGGATCCGGGGACCTGCTATACTGAGTCCCGGCTCGATCCGTTCATTGTCCACATCATAGACCGATACCAGATGTGTCAGCACATTGTGGCCCTCTGCTTCGGAAATGGGCAGGCGGTGCAGGTTAGCTTCCGAACCCTCTTTTACGAAATCCACCTCCGAATTAATCATATCGAGTGCCATGAACTCCACCTGGGAATCGCGCAGCTGACTCTGCAGAGAACTCATCTCCAGGGTGGGATACTTGGGGGAGAAACGGTAGGCCCGCTCCCCGTTCACCACGTAGTGTCCCAATCCCAGTCCCGCGATGGCAAATCCATCCTCAGGCTCCATGTGGGCCACGGGGTAGTAATTGTGCGATTGAGCCGTACCGCTCACATGGGGATAAAAATGATCATGGTGATAGGTCCCTACCACATCCTGGATCACCACCGCCATCTTCTCCTCCTCCAGCGAAAAGTTGATGGCCTCAAAATAGCGCCTCGAATCGGGGGAGTAAATGGAAGAGTAGACCAATTTCACCACTTCCTTCAGCTGCCTGAAGCGAATGTTGAAATCCGGATGGTTGTTGGGAATCAGGTAGGTCTCGAAGATCCCCGAGAAGGGCTGCATGGTGGAGTCTTCCAGGAGGCTGGACGATCGCACCGCCAGGGGACGGTTCACCAGTTTCAACAGTTCCTTCAGTCGCTTCTCCAGGTTGTAGCTTAGATCCCCCTCCAGAAACATCTGTCGTATCTTCTCGTAATCGTTCTCCTTGTTTACCCGATCCATCAGTTCGTTGCGCTGCATGAAGATGTCAAACTCGTCGGTGCCGATGATGGCAGTGCGAGGAGTACGAATGTTCATCTCAGGGATGATCTCTGAGAAGTTCAGGTTGTAGATGAGCGTGTTGATAAAGGCGCAGCCCCTTCCCTTGCCACCCAGGGCACCGCTTCCCATGCTCACAATGTTGGATTCATCCAGCAGGGCCGTCTCCTCGAAAATCACAATCTTTCCGGTGTTGGATTCGTTCCGGTACTTCTTGATCACATACTGCAGGTAGGCACGAAAATCGCCTGGCGACTTGAAGTCGGTCACCTTCACCGGGTGGAGCATCTTGGCAATTTTGATTTCGCCCCGGGCCATGAGCCAGAGCGAAAAATGGTCGCGCTTGCCATGGTAGACCAGCGATTCACTGGGGATGGTGTTGATGTGTTTTTCAAACTCCTTCAGGGACTTGGCCTCTGCAATCTTCCTTCCCCCCGAATCGCGGTAGACAAAATTTCCGAATCCCAGATGGTGCATGATGAAATTGCGGATGTCCTGCAGTAGCGTATCGCTGTTTTTATTGATAAAGGTCGATTTCAGTTCGAAGGCAGGGCGGGAGTTCTTGATGTCGGAAGACTGGATCACCGTGGGAAGGCCCGTGATCATCCCCCGGGCCTCGGTCACCAGGCTGAAACCCGCATTCTCGTCCATCACCCCGTCCTTTTGGAACTTCACATCGCTGATCAGGCAGAGCAGGTTTTCCTGGTACCTCTTCACTATGTCGATGGCCCCTTCATAGGAAGTGGCCAGCAGAATCTTGGGACGAGCCCTGAGCCGCAGCACCTTGAAAAGCTCATCGGTGCTCACATCGTCGATGATCCGCTTGGTCTGCTCAAGCACCGTGTTATATAAAATGGGCAAATACTTCGAATAATAGATCTCCGAATCCTCCACCAGCAGAATCACCTTCACCAATCCAAGCTCCGTATCATTCTCTACGTTCACTTTGTCCTCCAGGTGCTTGACCATGGCAAAAAAGATGCTGGAATCGCCGTTCCAGACAAAAAGGCGGTCAATGTTGCTCTGTTCCGGATTGGTCTCCTTAAACTTGGAGACCTCCCGGTCGTTGTTCAGCAATACATAGATGGGAATGTAGGGAAAGTCGCGCTTCACCCGGGAGGATACCTGCATGGGAGTCAACCGGTCGTTACCGATCATCAGGATCACCAAATCGAAATGACGCGAGTTAAGTTGCTCAATGGCCTCATCATAGTTACTTACCCCGCTCACCCGTGGCATGGAGGTCAGGTTCAGCTGTGCATATTCTCCCAGGATATGCTCCGAAAAACGGCCTTCCTTCTCAATACTGAATGCATCGTAGAGGGTGGCCACCAGAAGGATCTCCTTCACCTTGTAGCGCATCAGATCGTGAAAGATGTCGCGGTTGGCATTCTGCTTGCTCAGGAACTTCTGGAGCAGCATCCTGGAATTGACCTCCCTTGGCTGCTTGAACCGGCTGAGCTCCTCCCGGATGCTATCCTTATCATCGCTTTTGTGAAGGATCTTTCGTGCTTCCTGACTGTTCAGGTAGTTGGAGATGATGCTGCCCAGATTCTCTATCAGCTGGCGTTCCTCCTTCAGAAAGGGCCCTTCGTCCAGTTCGGGGAACTTTTTCAGGTAAAACACCTCTATCTCCCCTTTCCGCAAGTCGATGGTCTCAAACTTCTGCGCCTGTTTCCATTGCCCCTCACGGAAACCCTTGCTGATGTGCTCCTTTCCCTCGAACCAGATCCGGGCCACAGTCATCTCGGGATATTGCCACGCCCTTGGCAGGATCTGAGCTATCTGAGTGAGGGTCTCCGCGATGCTGCGGTTCTCCTTAATGATCTGGGTGGTTTCGTTGATGCAGGTCAGCTCCTTCAGCCGCTCTTTCCTCTCGGCAATCAGTCGCTGAATGTCCTCTTCTGAACGGGGGGTTAAGCTCACTTTGTTCGCAGTTATAAGCTTGCTGTGCAAGCGTTAGTAAGTTAATAGTTAGTTTTCAATCTACCTAACATACTAACATTAGCGAAGCTAATTCTTAACCTTTTGATTCAAAAACATTCCCGCTGTGAAGCAGTTCGTCCATGTTCTTGATTTTGGTCTCCTTCTTGGCATGTTGTACCTGGTCGAACAGTTCCGACTCATACACCGTAGATTTGACGGCCCTGATCACCCCCATGGCCACCGGGAATTCGGGCAGCTCCATCCGCGCCAGCCTGTAATGGTTGGTATCGTCGGGATCCTGAGTATTGTGCACAATCAGGTCCTGTTCGGTCACCCCGTTCTCGCCGATGGTCACCACCTCCATTTTGTCGCCGCGCATCATCAGTCCCTTGTTGCGTTCCTTCCCGAAAATCATGGGTTTCCCATGCTCCAGGTAGATCTGGTTGTCGGCCCGCACATCTTTCCCGGTGATTTCGTTATGTACCTCGTTGGCAAAGATCACACAGTTGAGAAGGATCTCTACTATGCTGGTTCCCTTGTGCTCGGCAGCTGCCTTGAATACTTCCCGCATCATCTTGGGATCGCTGTCGACCGTGCGTGCAAAGAAGGTACCCTGTGCCCCCATGACCAGCTCTCCTGGTTTGAAGGCATTCTCGATGGTCCCTTCGGGGGAAGTCTTTGTCACACTCCCCTTGGGGGTGGTGGGAGAAAATTGCCCCTTGGTAAGTCCGTATATTTTATTGTTAAACAGCAGGAGGTTCACATTGATGTTGCGGCGAATCAGGTGAATGAAGTGGTTCCCCCCGATGGCCATGGAATCCCCATCGCCGGTCACCACCCAGACACTCAGGTTGGGATTGGCAGCTTTGATTCCGGAGGCAATGGGATTGGCCCTTCCGTGCATGCTATGGAAACCGTAGGTGTTAATGTAATAGGGGAAACGGGACGAACATCCGATTCCCGATACAAATACTACTTTCTCTTTGGGAATCCCTGTCTCGGGCAGCACATTGGTGATGGTGGCGAGCACCGAGTGTCCCCCGCATCCTGCACACCATTTGACCGGTGCACCCAGCTTAAAATCTTCCTTTGTACTTATTGCTATTGGTTCGAAATTATTTGCCATGACTTCTATTTGATAGTTTCCAGAACTTCATTAAACTTCACCTTCAACTCAGAAATAAAGAGGGGCAGCCCCTGCACCTTATTGTACTGAAGGTACTCAAACTTCGGATGCTTCGAACGCAGGTAAGAGGCAAACTGACCCAGGTTCAGCTCACACACCAGAATTTTTTTGTATCGGGCGAATATTTCGGCTATGTTCTTAGGCAAGGGATTGATGTAGGTAAAATGTGCCAGGGCCAGACTCTTACCTTCGTCACGCAGATCGTTGACCGCGGTCACCAGGGCACCGTAGGTTCCGCCCCACCCAACTACCAGCAGGTCCGCCTTGTCGGGACCCACCACTTCCTGTTCAGGAATAAACTCCACCACCTTCTGCACCTTCTTTTCCCGCATCTCCACCATGATCTGGTGGTTCATGGGGTCGTGCGATACCTCACCGGTCACATCCGCCTTCTCGAGTCCTCCTACCCTGTGGCGCAGACCGGGCTGACCCGGGATGGCCCAGTAGCGGTTCAGGCGCTTCGGATCGCGGAGATAGGGTTGGTAGTTTTCCGCATTGTCCGCCACCAGGGGTGGAACAATCTCCGGCATGTTCTTCATCTCGGGAATCCTCCAGAGCTCCGAACCGTTGGCCAGGTATCCGTCTGTAAGCAGGATCACCGGGGTCATATGTTCCAGGGAAAGCTTGGC
>SPBY01000598.1 GCA_004525825.1 Bacteroidia bacterium | reverse complement strand
TGACCGTTAATTATGAAGGGACCGCAGGAAGTTCTTTCCTCAGAAACCGGATTGGGCTCTGTATCCTGCATCCCATCAAGGAGTGCCGGGGAGAACCCATCCTCATTACCCACCCTGAGGGCAGTACCTCAGAAGGCCACTTTCCAGAATTGATCAGTCCCAATCAGCCCTTTTTCAATATCTCCGGAATGCATTGGACGCCTGGGGAGGGAATCACAGCAAAACTTAGCTTTGAAGGAGAAATATTCGAATCGGAGGACCAGCGCAACTGGACCGATGCTTCCTACAAAACCTATAGTACTCCCCTGGAAAGGCCCTTTCCGGTGCAGGTTCAAAAGGGGGATGAAGTACACCAGTCGGTATCTTTGGAGGTGGAACCATGTGCAGCATATGATCAGCAATCAAGTGCAGGCCCTTCTCCTTCCACTCTTCCCTTACATGAAAATCTCACCCTCCATCCGGGAAAGGCCCATCCCCTGCCCGGATTGGGCATTGGACGCTCCACCAAGGCAATGCCTTTGACCCAGCAAGAGGCAGAGATACTGAGTACCCTTCCTTTCCACCACTACCGGGTGGATCTCCAGTTGGCCAAACATGGATGGGAAAAAGTGTACAATTCCGTAGCTATGGAGCAGAAACTGCTTGGCTGGCCGCTGGAACTGGTGCTCCATTTTGGCAGGCAACCGGGCTCAGAGCTGGATATATTCCTGGAGCATTACAGTCTACACCCTTTGATAATCAAGCAGCTCCTGGTATTCGACCAGGATTTCCTCTCCCCCAACGAGCTTTTGAAACTGGTGATCCCCCGGCTGAGAGCAGACCTCCCGGATATACAGCTCGGAGGAGGAACGGATGCCAACTTTGCCGAACTGAACCGGAACCCTCCCGATCCCGCATGGCTGGATTTTGTCAGCTACTCCGTTTGTCCCCAGATACACGCCTTTGACAATCTGACACTGGTGGAAAACCTGGGGGCCCAGCCGGATAGTGTGCTCAGTGCCAGAAGCCTTCTTTCCCTACCTGTTTCCATCGGAGCCCTCACTTTGAAACAACGCTTCAATGCAGTGGCCACCGATGAAGATGAGGCATCATCCATTCCGGAATCGGATTCCAATCAGCATACTTCCTTTGCGGCCGGATGGACCCTGGGCAGTCTCAGGAACCTGGCCCTGGCCGGTCCGGTTTCCATCACCTATTTTGAAACAGTGGGTCCCAGGGGCATTTTATCCCGCCAGTCTCCGCCGAGGACACACTCTCCCCTTTTCCACCTGTTCAAAGAGCTGGTCACCTCTGAGGCCTTGCAGATGATCCCAACGGAAAGCAGCCATCCCCTGGAATTTGATGGCCTGGCCCTGCAGGGAGAAAAGGAAGGTAAGTGGCTGATTGCCAACTACAAAGAAACACCAAAGACCATTGATCTTTTAAATTTGCCGGGCACTCATCGGGCCATTTTTAGTCTGGAAGACGGAGGATGGAGTCACCGAGAGGGTGCAGAACCAAAGTGGCCAGGCCTCGCTTTGAGGCCATTTGGAATTTATAAAATCGTCTACACCCCATGAAATCACGCATCCTATTATTTGCCCTTGCTGCTCTTGTGCTGACTTCCTGCCAGGAGAAGGCATCTGTCAGCGAAAGCAGCAGTTATGCATATACTGTCGAAATACTGGAAGGCGAAACCTGGTGGCCCGGCGTAATTGCTCATGCCCACCTTTTCCCGCTGACCCGGAAATCTTCCTACTCCTTTGATTTCTTTGGAGACAATGCGGGCAACCAGGGACAGCCCCTGCTCATCTCCAACCTGGGCCGATATATCTGGAACGAAGAGCCCTTTGCCTTCACAGTGGATCAGGGGACGATCACCTGCCGCTGTGATCTGGCAGATTTTCAGACCGGGAAGTCAGGAAACACCCTGAAAGAGGTTTACCTCCACTGTAGTTCCAGCTTCTTCCCCCCTTCCGGGCTTATTCCTGCTCCAGAATTATTCACCCTGGCACAGTTCAACACCTGGATAGAGTTTACCTACATGCAGAACCAGGAAGGGATCATGGAGTATGCCAGGCAGATTATCCGGCAGGGCTTTGAACCCGGAGTACTGATGATCGACGAAGGATGGTTCAAAACCTATGGGGACTGGGAGTTTCACGAAGGGCGCTTCCCCGATCCCCATGGTATGATGAAGGAACTGAAGGAGATGGGATTCAAGCTGATGCTCTGGATGTGCCCTTACTACACTCCAGATGGTGCATTCTGGAAGGAACAGTGGCTTGACTACAGCCAAAAGGGAGATACCATCTGGATCGTCAATGCAGAAAACCCTGACTTCCCGGCGGTGATGCAATGGTGGGACGGATTCAGCAATGTGATCGATCTGAGCAACCCAAAAGGCAAAGCATGGTTCAAACAGCAGCTGGATTACCTGGTAGAGGAGTATGGGGTGGATGGATTTAAGCTCGACGGTGGAGATGCACCGCACTACTCAGCAGCACGCTACCTCACAGATTTCAGGTCCTATAAGCGTGACATCACTCCCAACGGGCATTCAGAATTATTTAATAAAATAGGGCTCGATTATCCCTTCAATGAATACCGTGCGGCATGGAAGATGGGAGGACAGCCCATTGCCATGAG
>SPBY01000188.1 GCA_004525825.1 Bacteroidia bacterium | reverse complement strand
TGCACGGGCCATTACTTCGGATGCAGATGTACCGTTTTCAGGCAGTGAGGCAGAGCCCAGTATTTCCTGCAGTTGCTCAGAGCTTTCAGCAGGAGTAACAGATCCTTTCCTGATAGTTTCGAGGAAATCTGCGATCGAGTTAATTAAGTAATGACCAATCTCTGTAAATTCCTCTTTGCCAATTTCGATGGGGGTTTCCCTGAGTTTTACCATACTGATGTTTTATGCGGTTTCGTCTTAATCATTAATCACCCCTATTTTCTCAACCTTGGAGAGAATGTTTTGCCAGGGATTAAAACGGGTACCTGAATCTTTCGTAAACTTCATGTGTGATGATTTGCCTGCTAAATGCCTAAGTTACAACGCATCGCCAGGGAGATTGTTCAAGCAAATGATTTTCAAAAGAATCATAAACATTGCTCAGGACAAGACTCTTCCAAGTATTTTATCCGCCCATTTCACAGGCAGCCAATCAAGAATCATTCGTGAAGCATCGATTTTAACTGTATAGGCTGTTCTGGGATTGGATGACTCCAGGGCTTTTAGAATCGTTTTTGCCACATGGACCGGATTATGCGCCTTCTTATACACCCAGGGTAAATAGGAAATACCTTTGGCTAAATTTTTCTTGAAATATGTAGAATTCTCTTGGGCCTCTTTAAACAGCTTTTCCGCGTTTTTGGTCATGTTGGTTTTAAAAGGTCCGGGTTGAATTTTTATCACCTTGATCCCCAAGAAAGCCAGCTCGCGCCTGAGCGCATCTGAATATGCTTCGAGGGCGTACTTTGAAATGGTATAGATCCCATTGAAAGGGGCTGCAGTTTGCCTGGCAACCTCGGAACTCAATATGATTATTCTCCCCTTCTCTGGAAGCAGCATGGGAAGAAATTGCTGATTTACCCGATATACGCCCAGCACATTGATATCCAGCGCTTTCTCCAGCTCTGAAACAGGAAGTTCTGCAAGCGAGCCTATTTTAAGAATTCCGGCCACATGTATAACGGCATCCAGACGGGTAGTCTGCGCAGAGATTTGTTGGTATGCTTCCTCTACGGTATCAGTTTTGGTGACATCCATAAATATCGGGCTAATGTTTTCGGTCTGATCAAACCGGCCCAGGATATCTTGCTTGTTATCTGCGGCAAAAACATGCCAGCCATTCTGGCTAAGAAGCTTGGTGGTGGCAGACCCTAAGCCCCCTAAGCCCCCAACGAGTAAGGCTTGTTTTTTTATTTTCATGGTGTAAGGAATTACTCTTAAATTTAGCAACTCCTAGAATGAAACTATGAAGGTATCCGGGTTTTCCTTTATTAAAAATGCCTTGATCTATGATTTTCCCATTGCGGAAGCCATCAAATCAATCTTGCCTATTTGCGATGAGTTTGTGGTGGCGGTGGGAGAGTCAGACGATAATACACTGGATTTAATAGCTGAAATTGATCCGGGGAAGATCAAAATTATTGAGACCCAGTGGAATGAAAGCTTAAGAGAAGGGGGAAGGGTTTTGGCTCTTGAGACAGACAAAGCCTTTGCACAGCTATCAGAAGACTCCGATTGGGCATTTTATATACAGGGAGATGAGGTCGTTCACGAGAAATACCTGGATACTATTTATGATGGGATGTTGAAATGCAAAGATGATACCCGGATAGATGGCCTGCTGTTTAAGTATTTACATTTTTATGGTTCGTTCGATTATGTGGGCGCCTCGTCAAAGTGGTACAAACATGAAATCAGGGTGGTCAGGAATGATAAATCCATATACTCCTACAAGGATGCTCAGGGTTTTCGAAAAGGAAACAACGAGAAGTTAAGGGTCAAAGCCATCGATGCCTATATGTATCACTATGGGTGGGTTAAAGAGCCTGCAACCATGCAAAGCAAGCTGGAAAACAACAGCAAATACTGGCACGATGATCAATGGATTGATGAAAATGTTCGAGCGGAAGGCGATTCTTATGCTTACGATCGCCATGTGAACGAACTGAAACTTTTTACCGGGGAACACCCACTGGTGATGAAGAAAAGAATAGAGGCAAAAAACTGGAAATTTGATTACGACATTTCTCGCAACAGGAAGAGCACGAAAGATAAATTTAAGCGAATCTTGCAGAAGGTTTTTGGAATTGATATTGCTTATAAAAACTACAGAATTGCCAAATAAGGTATGAAGATCAAATCAAAAAAACTTGAGGAATTAATAAAATTCGGCATTGTCGGAGGATCCGGTGTATTGGTGAATATGGGACTCCTGTTCATCCTTACCCGTTTTCTTTCGGTGCGCCTGGAAATAGCTTCGGCCATTGCCATCGAGGTGTCCATCGTGAGTAATTTCTTATTGAATAACCTATGGACTTTTAAGAAACGTGATACTCATGTACCTTTTTGGACAAGGCTGTTGAGGTACCATCTGGTAACCGGACTGGCCGGGGTCGTCAATTATCTGGTGCTTCTCTTGCTTGTAAAAACCTTTGGATGGTACGACATGCTTTCAAATCTGATTGGCATCCTGATTGGAACCTTCATCAATTATTCATTGAATTCCCTGTGGACGTGGAAAGTACGGTCAGAGTAACGGGCCTTCCGTGTATTCCGGCGGTCATGTATGGCCCTCCAAAAGAAAACATGATTTGGTAATCACCAGCAACTTCAGGAACTGTAAACTCCACAGGGAACTCGATGTATTCCCCGGGGGTGAGGACCGGAAGATGATCGCTGTATTGCGCCAGGCTTGTCTTATCTCTTTCCCCTTCTGAAAAAATGGTGTAGACCAGCCAGGGTTTATGGGTGCATGAATCTGAGAAATTAATACTGCTTTCTGTCGGATTGCCCAGCTCAAGATCAATCTCCACTTGCTCGCCGGATTCAAACTCCCAATGAATTTCAGGAAGGTTTATATCCACTCGGTTAAAATGACAGAAGTATTCCGTATTGTGGAAGCGCACCGGCCCCCTGACTGTCTGTAAGATGTCGCCCCCTGGAAATGTACGATCAGGTAGATACAGTACTTCTTGCCCCTGCAAGTCGGCTTCCATGCTCCACAGATCGTATTGATTTTTCCGGTAGCGGTAATTATTGTGAGTGAACGCGGGTTCTTTTGTGAAGAACCAATACAAGGATGGCTTCTGAAAGGAGTTGGTGAATACTACCGGACGACCCCTGGCTTCCTCCTGGATCTGCATATAGAATTCTTCCTTGTTATGAAACCGTTGGCTGACCTTGTCGGGAACGAGATCAAAATCTACAATGAGGGCCAATCTGACAAGGAGTATGAAAGGGATGCTTATATAGCTCAATACGGAAACCCATTTTTTTAAGCGCAGATTCTCCTCAATCACGGGAACTGATAGCAGGATCATTGGAACGAAGGCAGCAGCTGTCCAGTGGGGCTCCACATGCCCTTTCAGACTGGAAAAAAGAAAAACAAGAAAGAAGCCGATCAGGTTAAATTTCAGGGCCAATTCAAATTTATCTGAAGTCCTCTTTGTCATCCCAAGGTAAAGCAGGATAAATCCGCAAAAGGGTCCGACCATGATCCACTGGTTTCCAATGTATTCCAGCAAGTGCCTGAACTGGAACGGACTATTCCTGTCTATCAGGTGGTAGCCAAAGGACACGAAATCGTGCTTTACCTGCCAGAGGATGTGAGGGAGGTACAATAGCGTGGAGACCAGTACCACCAACCAGAAGGAACGGCGGTAAAGAATCTTCAGGTTTGATAGAATGCTCAGACCAATGACCAGGAAGGCGTGGTATTTACTGTACAACATCAGGACGATGGAAAGACTAAGAAGCAAGATGACCAGAGGAGATTCATGTGCCAGGTACTTCTTGTAGAAAAAGAAAAACAGGCTTGCAAAAAACACCAGCGGCAGATCAGGTATAGCGAGAAACCCACCCACATGTAAATGGAGCAGGGGAATGGCACAGATGACCAGCATGGGCAATCTGATATCCCGGACCTCATCCTTTAACATGATTAGAATTAAGAATACGGTACCTGCACCCAGCAGGGAAGGCAGCAACCTTACTCCCAGCTCACCCGGAAAAATCGCAGTCCCGATTTTGATGAGCAAAGCAATCATCGGGGGATGATCGAAAAAGCCCCGGTCCAGGAACTGGGAGTAGACCCAGTAATAGGCTTCATCATCAATGATTTCGGTAAAGTAAGACTGGATCAGACTTAGAATGAGCCAGAAAGAAGAGAAAATGATTATTTTCCTCATGAACTCAATAGCTATATAATTCCCGGATGCTTTATCCAGTAAATATCGCTAAAAGTTTGAGGATTGCAATTGCCTGGAAATAGCCCTCATCGTCCTCAAATTCATGATAAAACTCCTGGCCGAACTCTTACTATTTTACGCTGGCGCTGCAGATTTTAAGTAGTTAGATTGTCTGCATGCAGATCCATGACAGATTGTTCTATGTCCTGCCGGGTAAACTTGTGAAGCTTGATAATTTTGGCATTTTGTTGGTAAGCTGCAGGCAATATGCGCATTGCTTCCTTTTTGTTTTCAGTTTCTACCATTAACCAGGCTTTGTGATCTCCGTCCATGCACCCCCATTCTGCATTTGTCACAAAGTGTGACCCGGAAGAAAGAAAAACCTGTATGGCTTGCCTGCATGATGATTTATCTTCTCCATGCGGCACTTCAATAAGAAATTTTTCCATTGTGTATCCTCCTTTATTTACTGTTTTTTATATATCCCGCTTTGAAGAACTATTTTCTCTTCCTCAATGCCTTTAAGTATATTCCCTAGTTTTTCCCTGGTAGATTTTCCCATCAAAACATTTAAACCCAGTTTTGGCGGACCGTTCATTTTCAGTTTTTCAAACAAATCAGCAAGGAATTGCATCGCCTTTGAAGTTTGATCTGTTGTATGAATTTTAAGGAATCCAAGCTCTCCAAGAATATGGTCCATGTTTTTGATGGTTCCCAGAAAACTGATGGAGGAATTATCTGCCCACGGTACAGGATAATTCACTTCAGAAGAATTCTTTCTGAAAATATCATAATACAATAGCATGCCCCGGTCTGCAAGCACCCTGTTTATTTCTGAATAGAATCTGCCTTTGTCACTGATATTCATCTGCACATGCTGGGTCCATACCACATCAAAGGAACCTTTTTTAAAAGGCAGATCAAGGGCGCTGCCCTGTAAGAATTCTGTTTTAGAGTGGAGTCCGACCAACTCGGACAATCCCTGGGCTGTCCTGATATATTCCTGGCTGAGATCAATACCGGTCACCCGGCAGTTAAATTGGTCCGCAAGCATTCTTGCTGGCCCGCCAATTCCACAACCCACATCAAGTACTTTTAAATTTTCCAGTTCTGCTTCCCTTGCCAGTTCCAAAGAGACTTCCGCGCCTCGAACGTGGAATTCATCCACTCCCGATATATTTGCCCTGGAGACCTTATTGACATCAAGCTCTTGTTGATTTAGCCGTTCCAGAATGTCTTCAAATAATCCGGGAGTGTGATATTGATTTTCAACCAATGCGTTATAATTTTCCACGATATATGTTTTAGTTACTATGAGATAAGCGACAAAAAACAAACAAAGCTTAGGTGGAAAATCTTATGTTGGAGAAATACAATGGTCACAAATTACAACCTTTAGGGGATTTGCATCCAAACCATCGGCAATTAACATCATTTTTAACAAATCATTGAAAAAGAGAGCCATAGGCCAGTATTATTGAATGATGTTGTAAGCAAAAATTCCACTCTGGTGCGTATTCCTGAAGGGTTCTGCATGGCCTTGATATTTCATCTATTTTGTTTTAGATTGTTTGACAGATATACATTGAGAAATCAGATTATGAAATCTATTACAAAAATACTCCTGCTGGCTGTATGGGCCCTCTCATTCCAGCCGACCTTTGGCCAAATTGAAAATGAGCAGGTGGCCGGATTCTGGATGGGAACGCTGGACCTTGGCAGTATGAACATGCGGCTGGTATTCAATATCTCTGTGAGCAGTGAGGATTCTTTTGAAGCCACCATGGACAGTCCCGACCAGGGAGCCAAGGGCATTTCCATGGGAGAGGTCACTGTGTTTGGCGATTCCCTGAGAATTGAAGCACCCTTATTACAGGGTTTTTACCTGGGGAAATTCACATCTTCCACAAACATCGAGGGCGAATGGAGCCAGGCTGGGAGAGATTTTGCTCTTGACCTTGAAAAGCAGGCCGGTGCTTTTGTGCTGAACCGTCCCCAGGAACCCAAACCTCCCTTCCCATACAAGAAGGAAGAGGTGATG
>SPBY01000437.1 GCA_004525825.1 Bacteroidia bacterium | reverse complement strand
GATGTAGTTTTATACAATTGGTTCAATTCTGCTTTGCCAGTTAACACTTAATGAGGATAAACCCATTATACGCGGGACGATCTGTGCTCAGATATTCCTAACTGTGGTGCAGAAATCCTTCTAAAGGGGTGCTTGTGAGGAGCAAATTTGGCTTAGTTAGACTCTCTGTAAATTCTCTCACCAACTCTACCTTTATCGCCAAGCACTCTGCCTTTAATTAACCATGAAATTCCAAAGGCGAATAGTGCAAGTGCTTCAAATAGAAGGGTCGAATAATAAAAAATATCTATGATTGAAAAAATCGGTATCATGATAATGAAAACTAATATTAGATATCCACAAATTCGATATATATGGTTTTCATTAAAAGCACTTATAGGAATGTGGTCATTTTCTTCTTGTCCTATTGTAAAGACATTTATTGATATAATGGATAAGATTAAGAAGAACGTTGCTGCAAATCCATAATGAATATAACCCAAAAGTCCTGAATTCAAAGGAATTAGTGTATATATTTTATCGATCCAACTATCTGGGTTGGTGGGGAAAAAGGCGACACCAAAAGCCATATAACCCGCAAAATTGGTTAGTAAATTATCATTCTTCCAAAATGGGGCACTCTTAAAACCTACATATCGAATTAAAAATAGACCCACTACACATAAAGCGCCGGTAAATATTTCTCTTAGATTGGAATAGTAATAACTACTAATTGAGTCTTGAATTGGGGTTTTAAAAAATGGTATTAAAGACAGAATTACAAGCACAATTGGAAGAGAGATTCCAAGAATCCCAATTGCTCTTCGTATTCTTCTGAATGTCTTTATATCATTCTCTAAAGGCATAAAATTGGACGGATTGTTCATCATGGTTCTTCTTTATCTTCATTAAAAGACTTAATAAAGGTTCAGTCCTCGCTGATCAGGATGATGTTTGCAAGCTCCTGTTCTGAGCAGGAGATCAACCACATGGAAATTATGGCCGGAATCATCGCTGCCTTTTTCATGATATCAAGATAAAAGATTTTATACTATATTAAGGTAAATTTTTTATCCATGGGCCTTAAGACCAGACTACAACTTTCCACCATGATGTTCCTGCAGTATTTCATCTGGGGAACCTGGTATGTGACACTGAATACCTACCTGGGTGAAGGCCTGGGTTTCACGGCTACTCAGATAGGATTGTGCTATGGCACCTTTGCCATTGCCTGCATGATCTCCCCTTTCTTTGTAGGACTCATCGCCGACAAATTCTTTGCCACTGAAAAAGTGCTGGGCTTCATGCACATTCTGGGTGCTGTGCTATTGGTGCTTGCCTCAAGGGCCAC
The DNA here is from genome assembly GCA_004525825.1 of Bacteroidia bacterium. Taxonomy (GTDB): domain Bacteria; phylum Bacteroidota; class Bacteroidia; order Bacteroidales. Next base: position 2,271 of record SPBY01000437.1, on the reverse strand, counting down.
CACTTTCCAGACCTTCTACCCTGCTCTGCTATTGTATACCCTTACTTATGCCCCCACCATGGCATTGACCAATTCCCTTTCCTTCCACCAGATGGACAATCCGGGAAAACAGTTTCCTGGGGTACGGGTACTGGGAACCATTGGTTGGATCGCGGCCAATAATGTGATTGGGTGGCTTGGCTTTACCCTGACAGTAGAACAACTGTATGTGGGTGCTGCAGCCTCACTCCTATTGGGGATTTATAGCTTTACCCTTCCACACGTAGCTCCCAAAAAGGAGAAAAAGGCCAGCTTTAGGGAACTGATTGGTCTGGATGCCCTGAGTCTTTTTAAATCCAGGGCCTTCGCCACCATTATGATCGCCTCAGTGTTGATATTTATTACGGTATCTTTTTACTTTGGATTTACTGCTTCCTTCATGTCGGACATTGGAATAGACTCGGACATCATCCCCAACAGAATTAGTATGGGGCAAATGGCAGAAATTCTGTTTATTCTGATCCTGCCCTTCTTTATCACCCGCTTCGGGGTGAAGCGGGTGCTATTTATCGGCATTGCAGCCTGGATGATACGTTTCCTCCTCTTTGCCAATGGAAACGCCGAAGGCGGAGTATGGATGATCTATACTGCCATCATCCTCCACGGAATTTGCTATGATTTCTTTGTGGTCACTGGACAAATCTTTGTGGATGAAAAGGCCCCGGACCACCTTAAGAGTTCGGCCCAGGGGCTGATCACCTTTGCTACCTACGGACTGGGAATGCTCATCGGGACCTGGTTTGCCGGGACTACCATAGACAGGCTTACCACAGGTGGGGTGGCTGACTGGGACAAAATCTGGTATGTACCCACAGTGATAGCTGCGGTGATCCTGGTCATATTTATCTTACTCTTTAGAGAGAGAAAGAAGGCCGCTGCGTGATCCTCTATTTTATTCTCTGGATAATCTCGCCAGAAGATTTATCCTTCAGGATGAGTTTGACCGTTCCGTCGGGGATCATCTCCTCTTTGATCAGGTAGTACTTATCGTCGTATTCCTTCAATTGCGGTCCGCCCTTGACCTCATCACTGCCTCTCCAGTCCTCCATCTCCACCGGTTCCCACTTTTTGGAACTGGCCGATTTGTAACAGGCATCCATGATGGCATTTACTACGTATCCATCGTAGAAAGTTTCCATGGGCTCTTTTCCCTGGTCCATGGAGTCGAACATATCGGTAAACATGAAATCGTAGCCCAGGGCATTGACTTCGTCCCCCACGGGGAAGAGCCAGCCGGTGGCCGATTCCGCTTTCTCTGCCACATAGTCTCCTTCGCCCACTGCCGTATACATATCAAACCCGGTCCGGAGGAAGTGATTCAAAAAGATGGTTCCCTCCACCCCCATCACTTCGTCACGCAGGTCCCTTCCCCCGCGGAAGCACCAGCTCACCTCGAACTGTCCAATGGCCCCTGAGGCGTATTTTACCAGGGCAATGGCATGGTCCTCCGCCTCAATGGGTTTCACCTGGGTATCGGCCCAGCACATGACTTCCAAAGGTTTCACATCCTTGCCTATGTAGTTCCTGGCAATTTCGATGCAATGGCACCCGAGATCAATGATGGCCCCACCCCCGGAAAGTTCCTTGTTCCAGAACCAGTCGCTGTGAGGTCCCGGATGTGTTTCCCTGGCCCTTACCCAGAGGATGTTGCCCAGGGCCCCGTTTTTCACCGATGCCACTGCTTTCAGTGTTTTGGGTGTATAGCAAAGATCTTCGAGGTAGCCATGGAATACCCCGTGTTTTTCTACCAGGTCCAGCATTTCTTTTGCCTCTGATGCATTGCGCCCCAGGGGTTTGGTGATCAGTACGGCCTTTCCTGCTTCGGCAGCCATCCTTACTGCCTCCAGGTGCTGGAAGTTGGGAAGGCCCACTACGACCGTATCAATATCCGGGTGGTTTAAGGCCTCACTCATGTCGGTGGTCCAATGGGGGATCCCGTGTCTTTCTGCTACTTTTTTGGCGCTGGATTCGCTTCTCGAATAGACCACCTGCACCCGGTCGGGCCGGCGGTGTCCGTGCAAGGCATGAATGTAAAAGTCCCCGATAAATCCGCCACCCAGCATGGCGATGCTTTTTGCTTTCATCATCGATATTTGTTTCGTTAAAAGGTGCATATTTGAGAAAAACTAAAAATAGAAAAAGTTTGACAGCAAACTGTTTTGCATCTGGCTTGTTTATAAAAAAACCACTGTCATTATGAATCTGCTAAGCGAAAATCAAAAGAAACAATTC
>SPBY01000399.1 GCA_004525825.1 Bacteroidia bacterium | reverse complement strand
CGTTCGTCAGGATCGCCTGACCGACTCCTGGACACCGACAAATACGGGTGCAAAATATCCACAGCTTAACCAGAACGACCAGTTCAGCGACCAGTACTCCAGCTTCTACGTGGAGGATGGATCCTATCTCAGGCTTAAGAACCTACAGATTGGTTATACGCTACCGAAGATGGGCTGGTTCCAGAACATCCGGGTCTACATACAGGGCCAGAATCTGTTCACCTTGACCAAATACACCGGTCTCGATCCGGCACTACCTACTATCAGCACCACCGGTTCTTCAGGAAACCAGTCTGACCAGGCAATGGGGGTCGACTATGGACCCTACCCGGCTAACCGGATTATTTCAATCGGAATCAATGCAAACTTTTAAATCATAGAGCGATGAAGAAGATAAATATAATACCAGGAATTGTCGCGATATTTCTCCTAATGCTATTTGCCTGCAGCGAAGACTTTCTCAACAGGCCTGCACAGGGAAATTTGGATGCCACCACTCTGGCCAATCAGTCGGGAGTGGAAGGGAACCTGATCGCCGCTTATTCTTATCTGGATGGTCAAGGCTCCACAGGAGGGATGACTTCCGCCACCAGTAACTGGGCCATGGGCAGCGCGGCTTCTGACGACGCCTTTAAAGGATCAGAGCCGGGCGACGGCCAGCAATGGACAGATATAGAAATGTATCAGTGGTCAACCGGTAGTGTCGATGGTGCAATGAATGAAAAATGGTCCGCGATGTATGATGCTGTAAGCAGGGCAAACGCGGCCCTCACGCTTCTTGGCGAAGTAGAGGGGATTTCTGCAGATGATGTGATGCGAATCCAGGGAGAAGCGCTCTTTTTACGGGCATTCTACCATTTCGAACTCTGGAAAATCTTCGGGAACATACCCTATTATACAGAAGAAGATACGGACTTCAGGAAACCCAATGTGGGGTCAAATGCCATTTCCAAGATCGTTGAGGACCTTCTAAATGCCATCACGCTGCTTCCTGAGGAGCAGGCCGCTGTCGGAAGGGCAACCCGATGGACAGCCAAAGCCCTCTTGGGTAAGGTCCAGGTCTTCCAGGAAGACTGGGGAGCAGCCCTGATCACCCTCAGCGACGTGTACGATAACGGGCCTTTTGCCCTGGAAGACAATTACCATTACGTCTTTGATGCCTTACGCAACAACGGTCCTGAAACCGTGCTTGCCTATCAGGCTTCTGTCAATGACGGATCCGGGGGTGGTGAAAACGGGAATCATCCCGACCGCTTGAATTTTCCACACGGCGGTAGCCCCTTTGGCTGCTGTGGTTTTCACCAGGCATCACAGAACCTGGTCAATGCCCACAAAGTGGACGCAAACGGGCTTCCCTTCCTGGATGATACCTGGAACGATGCAGATGTGACCCTAAGTGACGCGGTGGATCCTCGCCTCGACTGGACCGTAGGACGGGACGATGTACCCTTCATGGACTGGGGGCTGCATGCCCCAGGCTGGATCAGGGACAGGGCCTGGGCTGGGCCCTACAGCGTCAAGAAAACCGTATATGAGCAGGGTGCTGGTGTCGCAAGTGCCGTTGGCTGGGCCCCATATCAGATGCATTCAATGAACCGGCATCTGCTCCGCTTTGCCGATGTAATGCTACTCCTGGCAGAAGCTGAGATCCACGCCGGATCATTGGAGAATGCACGAACGCTGATCAACGATATCAGGACAAGGGCAGCAGTGGGGGCTCAAGGGCCGGTTGGAGGTGCGATGGTGGTACCTATTGATGATCCTACGATCACCTGGGCTACCTATGATATTGGTACTTATCCTGCGGCTGGCTGGGATGCAGCCTATGCCATGTTGGGTCTTAAGATGGAGCGTCGGATTGAACTCGGAATGGAAGGGCACCGTCTCTTCGATCTGAGAAGATGGGGGGATGCCAAGCAGGTCCTTAATGACTTTATAGCTGTGGAATCCACCAAGAGAGCTTACCTGCTGGCTGCCTTCCCATATGAAGACAGACATGATCTATATCCCCTGCCCACGATTCAGATTGATTTAAGTGTGGTGGATGGTGAGCAGATGCTGGTACAAAATCCAGGATGGTAGTATAATATAGTTTGAATACAGGTGTTAATCCCGGAGAGTAATACGGTATTGCTTTCCGGGATTTTTCTATATAGTTATTTTTATATGTACTGAATATGAAGACCAGCAATTTTCTTTTATTCTTTGTTTCTGTTCCACAAGCTATGACCCCGGTACACGCAGGACCAACCAGCTTTTTGTGAATCAAGGCATGCAGGATAATGGGCAGCTGAATATTAAGGAGATGGTACCGTGTTATCCAATAGAAAAGAAAAACAACAGACCAACTAATAAAAATGCACCCAATTCAATTCAAAATAACCCCATTTATCTTGCTTCTAATAGTATTGGTCGGATGCCAGACAAATTCAGTGAAGGATATTGATGGTAACAAGTACAAAACTATCAAAATTGGAACTCAGATCTGGCTGTCGGAGAATTTAAAAACCACCACTTACAATGATGGCACAGCCATACCACTGGTTAAAAGCTATGATGCCTGGGCGGAACTATCCACGCCGGCATACTGTTGGTACAATAATGATTCTACAAACAAAGAAGTTTATGGGGCTTTGTATAATTGGTACACGGTAAATACAAAAAAATTATGTCCGGAGGGATGGCATGTACCTACCGATGAAGAATGGACTGAACTTCGGACCTATCTCGGGGACAAAGGAAATGCTGGTAACGCACTGAAGGAATCCGGCACTTCACATTGGAAGAGTCCCAATTCAGACGCATCCAATACAACAGGTTTTACTGGTCTTCCAGGTGGTTATCGAGACTACAAAGGCCCATTTAACCTGCTTCGAAAAGATGCATATTGGTGGAGTTCAACGGAAAGTTACCGGTATATTTCCACTGATAGTGCTTCAACCATATCTTTCTACAGGAATTTGCGGTATGATGACCATGATTTATTCAGAAATATCACCGATAAGTCATTCGGATTTTGTGTACGCTGTTTAATGAATTAGAATAAAATGGTATATTTCTTTACTGCCGGATTGCATATTGTGGGCAACTAATGTACTGAATATGAAGGCGAGCAATTTTCTTTTATTCCTTTTATCCTTTGTTTTTGTGCTGACTTCTTGCACATCGGAGGATACCCTTTTTAAGAAGATGAAGCCGGGGCGAACAGGCGTCACCTTTTCTAACAGGATCACCGAAAGCAAAGAATACAATATCCTGGCCTTTGAATATATCTACAACGGGGGTGGCGTAGCCATTGCCGATGTTAACAATGACGGCTTGCAGGATTTGTTTTTTACGGGAAACATGGTGAACAACCAGCTGTACCTGAACCTGGGGAATTGGTCCTTCAGGGACATTACCCAGGAAGCAGGCATAGAGGGGACAGAACGGTGGAGCTCGGGGCTTGCTGTGGTGGATATCAATAATGACGGTTGGCTCGATGTATATGTTTGTGCCACATCCTATGAACCGGGTCAACGCAGGGCCAACCAGCTATATGTGAATCAAGGGGCCATGGAAGGTGAATCGCCTGTTTTTATGGAGATGGCTGAAGCCTATGGGATTGCAGACACAAGCTATACCACTACTTCAGCCTTCTTCGATTACGACAACGATGGGGATCTTGACCTCTACCTTGCAGTCAACCAATTTGACGCCCAACTGGCACCCAATGGTTACTGGTGGCCGAATGATTCCAGGGCTGAGGTAAATGCTGACAAATTGTTTGAGAACAGGTATGACACCTTAGCCGGGCACTCTGTTTTCAGGGAAGTCTCAGCAAAGGCAGGAATAGTAAGGGGGGGATTCAGCCTGGGAATGAATATCGTAGATATCAATCGAGATGGCTGGAAGGATATTTATGTATCCAACGACTACAATTCGCCGGACATGTTCTAT
>SPBY01000358.1 GCA_004525825.1 Bacteroidia bacterium | reverse complement strand
TCCTACAGCGAAGAGGTGGACCTGATGCAGGCAGCATTCGGGATGGCAAAGAAAGATATTGTATCTGCCTTTGTTCAGCCTTCAGCCTCACAGAGTGAAGCCTTCTGGACGCTTTATGACCAGTATGAAACACAACGCAAAGCTCTTGGCAAGGAAAGGATTGCATTGATAGAACAATTTGCGCAACAGTATGCAAATATGACCAGCGAGCAGGCTGACGCCTTTACGACCAAGGCCCTTGCACTTCAGAAAAAGACCGACAAACTTATTGCCACCTACTATAAGAAGGTAAAAGCCATCTCAGATGGCTTGGTAGCTACCCAGTTTTACCAGGTCGAGAGCTATATTCTGACGGGTATCAGGTTGGAATTGCTGGAAGAAATTCCATTTGTTCAGAAATAATCCAGACACTTTTAAATCAATGAGAGTTATTAACTTCATTTTATGACAGTTAATAACTCTCAATTTATATAAAATAACTAATAAATATCCTGGGTATGAAAGTAATTATCATGGGTGGAGTAGCCGGTGGCGCATCGTGTGCGGCCCGTCTCCGCAGGCTTGATGAAAAAATGGAAATTCTATTGGTGGAACGCGGACCCTATGTATCCTATGCAAACTGCGGACTGCCTTATCATGTGGGAGGTTCCATTGAAAACGAGGCCGATCTTTTGGTGGCCACAGAACAGATGTTCAAGGTGATTTTTGCCATGGACTGCCGGACCAACTGCGAAGTGATCGGCATCAATGCAGCGAAAAAGACCGTGGAACTGAAGAATCACCTGACTGGTGAAGTGACTACCGAAAAATACGATAAGCTGGTACTTTCACCCGGCGCAGCTCCCATTCGCCCTCCTCTTGAGGGGATTGATCTCCCGGGGATATTCTCGGTGCGGACAGTAGCTGATGCTACCAATATACGTAAATGGCTTGAACGGGATGTTGACCGCTCGGTGGGTAATTCATTCACCGGGGTTGATACGGTTTCAAAACCAAAGCATGCCGTTGTGATCGGCGGCGGATTCATAGGATTGGAGATGGTTGAAAACCTTGTCGAACGCGGACTAACAGTTACGCTGCTGGAGAAGCTCAACCAGGTAATGCCACCGCTGGATCCTGAGATGGCACGTCTGGTGGAGCGCTATCTGGTTAAACATAACGTGAATCTAGAGCTGAGTGACGGCGTTGCCGGATTCAGAAAGGCGTCCAAAGGTGGGCTCGAAGTGCTCACGGAAAAGGGAAAAGCCCATCCAGCCGACCTGGTAGTGATGGCGATCGGGGTAAAACCGGAACTTGCGCTGGCCAAGATGGCCGGAATCAAGATCGGTGAACGCGGAGGAATGCGTGTCAACGAGCAAATGATCACATCCGATCCTGACATCCTGGCTGTGGGTGATGCCGTTGAAGTGAAGGATTTTGTCACGGGCGACTGGACTCTCATTCCACTGGCAGGGCCGGCAAACAGGCAGGGACGTATTGCAGCAGATGTACTTGCAGGTCGTGATTCAAAGTTCCGGGGAACACAGGGAACATCCATCTGTAAACTTTTTGGGGCCACCATCGCCCAGACCGGTCTTAGCGAAAAAACTCTTAAAAGGATTGGGGACACTGACTATGAAAAGGTCTACCTCTACCCCAATTCACATGCGGGATACTACCCCGGAGCCAAGATCATGCCCATTAAATTCCTTTTCCGCAAATCGGACGGAAAGGTACTTGGAGCTCAGGTGCTTGGTGAAGATGGTGTAGCCAAGCGAATTGATTCTTTTGCCATGGCCATACAGATGGGTTGTACCATCTATGACCTGGAAGAAGCCGAACTTAGCTATGCTCCTCCCTATGGAAGCGCCAAGGATCCTGTAAACTTTGCAGGAATGGTGGCCGCCGATGTACTTCGGGGCGATATGCCAATCGTTCACTGGGAAGCCTTGGGGGATGGATTTATTCTTGATGTCAGGAATCCACCTGAACTGGAAGTGGAGTCTGTTGAGGGGGCCATAAACATTCCTCTGCCACAACTCCGGGCCAGGCTTGGAGAATTGCCGCGAGACCGTGAAATAAATATCCTGTGTCGATCGGCTCAGCGGGCATACTATGTAACCCGAATCCTGCAGCAGAATGGTTTCAAGGCAAGGAATATCTCCGGTGGTATGCTGGCCCGCTCACATCGAGCCGATGGTTGAAAACTGTAGACTGGATTAAGGATTACTATTTATTTCTATTAATCATAAATTATATACGACTATGGGTTTTATTGAAATTTGTACCATTGTGATGAAGATCTCTCTGGTCTTCTTCATGGCAGGAAACTTGATGGATATGGGCCTCAGGCTCAATCTGCCTGATGCTATTAAAGGTTTGCGAGATATTAAGTTCGTGACCTATACCCTGTTATGGGGATTTGTATTAGGGCCCGCTATTGCCTACGGAATTACCCTTTTTATGCCCAAAGATGAACCCCTGGCTGTGGGGCTTATATTAATGAGCCTTGCTCCCTGTGCTCCATTTGTACCCATTTTTGTAACCAAGGCAAAGGGTGACTTAGGGTATACAGCCGCCTATATGTTCCTGGTGGCCATTGGTACAATTATCTTTATGCCCATTGCGGTTCCCTTTCTGGTGAAGGGTTTAACTGTTACAGCCTGGGCCATTGCAAGGCCACTGATTATCATGATCCTGATTCCTTTGTTGATTGGGATGGCCATTCGCCGATTCTCTGCTAAAACAGCTGACAAAATACAACCAGCGGTGAAAAAAATAACCATGGTATTTACCATTCTGGTGTTTGTCCTTCTCATTGCAATTTATTATAAAGGAATTGTCAGCATCATGGGAAGCCTGGCCATAGCCACACAGCTAATTTACTTCTTTATACTTACAGCTTTAAGCTATTTAACCGCCTTTGGGCTGAAACATGAACAAAAGATCGTACTCAGTATAGGCAACTCCACCCGGAATCTCGGGGCGGCCGTAGCTCCGCTTTTCGCGGCAACTGCCATAGCTCCTGATGCTATAGTAATGGTGGTGCTATCACTGCCTGTAATGGTTCTATTTCCATTTATTGCCATTAAGATGTTTGGTAAAAACGCCAAAGCCTAGGATGGCCATATATATTAATATAAAATCAGACTAATGGCACAAACAAGTTCTACCGGGAAAGCATCAAAAATACTACGGAAGTATCTCCCAAGCCTGGATTGGGGATCCAAGTATAACAGGAAGACCTTCAGCAACGACATGATTGTTGCGGTGATCGTAACCATGATGCTGATTCCCCAATCGCTGGCCTATGCCATACTTGCCGGCCTGCCCCCGGAAATCGGGCTTTACGCTTCCATAGCTCCACTTATTTTATACGCCATATTTGGCTCTTCACGTACCCTGGCGGTGGGCCCGGTGGCCGTAGGTGCTCTTATGACAGCGGCCGCAGTAAACCAGGTGGCCACACAGGGAACACCAGAGTATCTGGGAGCAGCCATCGCCCTGGCTATGGTATCAGGTTTGTTCCTCCTCCTCATAGGTTTTCTGAAATTGGGATTTCTTGCCAACTTTCTCAGCCACCCGGTCATCGCGGGTTTCATTACAGCCTCAGGTATTCAGATTGCTGCGGGTCAGCTCGGCCCGGTTCTGGGAGTATCTGCGCATGGAGAAAGTTTTGTAGATGTAGCCATCTCACTCTGGCACAATATCGGTGATATCCATATCATTACTGCAGCGGTTGGCATAGGTTCGCTTATCTTTCTTTTCGGGGTTCGCCGCTGGCTGAAACCCCTTCTGGTCCGGATTGGGGTTGGAGTTAAAGTGGCAGACATCCTAGTGAAGATTGGACCTGCTCTTGCCATTGTTTTTACCATTCTAATAGTTGCAGGTCTGGGCCTGGCAGATAAAGGGGTGGCAATTGTTGGGAAGGTACCCAAGGGTTTGCCAAAGGTTGCATTGCCTCCACTGAATATGTCGCTCTGGATCAAACTCCTTGTTCCCGCCATACTCATTTCCATTGTAGGGTACGTCGAGTCCATCTCGGTAGCCCTGACCCTTGCCGCCAAAAGGCGTCAGAGGGTGGACCCCGACCAGGAACTGATCGCTCTCGGTGCCTCTAACATCGGCGCTGCCTTATCGGGCGGATTTCCGGTTACCGGAGGTTTCTCCCGATCGGTGGTGAACTTCGATGCAGGTGCTGAGACCCCTGCGGCGGGTGCCTTTACAGCCATTGGCATCGCAATTGCTACCCTGTTTCTCACTCCATTGCTTTTCTTCCTGCCAAAAGCAGTCCTTGGAGCCACCATTATTATGGCTGTAATGTCGCTGGTAAATTTTGGTGCTCTGAAACAAGCCTGGGCCTATTCAAAAACAGATTTCGCTGCCATGGCCGTTAC
>SPBY01000270.1 GCA_004525825.1 Bacteroidia bacterium | reverse complement strand
GGATTTTACCAGCAAGATACTATTCAATGAATGGAAACTTGGGGAGACAGAAGAGGAACTTACTGTGTTGCGGGTTACCCTCAAAGGAAAAAATGCCAGGGGCGAAAAAGAGGAGGTGGTCTATAGCATGCATGACGAGTATAATAAAAAAACAGAGACCTCATCCATGGCACGCACTACAGGATATACAGCTACTGCAGCAGCCAACCTGTTTCTGGAGGGTTTATTCCGTGAGAAGGGTGTATTCCCTCCTGAACTGGTGGGCAAGCATAAGGCCTGTTTCGACTACTTCTTGAACTACCTGGAAGAAAGAGATATTCACTATGTGAAGAGCTCACGTCTGATTTAGCAGAGGGCCTTCAGCTAGTCCTTATCCTTGCCCTTGCCCAGCTTCAGGTAGACATAAATGGGGATCCCTGCTGCCAATAGTATGGCTCCCCACAGGATAATTTCATGTCCCAGCCCGGTGACGGCCCACAAGGAGTAAAGGAAAGCCGGGATAGAGATTAGTGAGGCTACAAGTAATCTTCTTCTGTTATACTCTTTCTTTTTCCTCAGATAAAGCATGATCTCAGAAAGGGAAGAGAAAAGATAGGGCAAGAGGCAGCTGAGGGTGGAAAGCTGAATAATGAATGAGAACATCTGTACCAGTCCCCTGGTGTAGTTGAAGCTAACCAGGACCGAAGCCAGCACACTGGCTATCAGCAGACCTATGACAGGAATACCCTGTTTGGATACCCTTTTAAAACCAGGAGGAAATAGCTTTTCCTTCGCAGCAGCCATAGGTAACTGCCCCTGTAGCAAAATCCATCCATTCAAGGCTCCAAAACAAGCAATGGCTGCTCCTGCTGCAATTAGTCCCGATGCCCAGTCTCCCCAAACCATTTGAGCTGCATCGGCAAAGGGTGCGGCAGAATTTTGCAGGTCGGCCGGTGAAATAATTCCCATGACTCCTACGGTACTTGAAATATAAAGCAAGGCGGCTATGGAAATACCTGCAATGGTAGCCCTGGGGATGGTCTTCTCCGGGCTTTTAACCTTATCCGAAGGAATAGTGGCAGATTCTAAACCCAAAAAGGCCCACAGGGCCAGCGCCGCCGTGGCTGTGATAGCATCGAAGCTGGACTCACCACTCAGATTCAGGGGTACGAAATGAGCCTTGTCAAAATACAGAAAGCCAAAGGTCCCTAACAATAGCAAGGGAACGATCTTTATCATGGTGGTAACAAGCTGCACCACTCCAACTTTTTTGATGCTCTTAGTATTGATGAAAGTAAACAACCAGATGGCTCCAACGGCCATCAGCGCAGATAGCAAAGGATTCTCTTTCAGGGCAGGAATAAATACTGAGAGATAACCCACTCCTGCCACTGCAATGGCCGCGTTGCCAGTCCAGATGGATATCCAGTATCCCCAGACCACCATAAAGCCAGCCAGATCTCCAAAACCCTCTCGTGCATATGTATAAGGGCCACCCGCCCTGGTGATCAGCCGGCTCAATCTCGAAAAAACCAGGGCCAGGAACATGGTACCAATCACGGTAAACAACCAGCCAAAAACAGAGATACCTCCATATAAAGCCAGTGCTGCGGGCAGAAGGAAAATACCAGATCCCGTCATGTTCCCCACCACCAGTGAAGTACTTAACCAGAATCCTATTTTTTCCTTCTCCCCGGTTTTGATTCTCTGACTCATGGGAGGGATAGGAATGGGTTACTTAGCGCGTGATCTTTCAATATATTCTTCTCCTTTCTTGATGAGATCCATGGCGTCTTCGGAGGCTTTCTGTGCCATGGAATATAAATCTTTCGTGGCTTCCATGAGAGACTCCTCAGCTGTGGGCATGCCCGCCTCTTTCCAGGCTTGGAGGCTCATGGGCGACCATAGCTCCCCTGTGCTACTTAGTTCATGTAATGAGGCCAGGGTCTGTTCTGAGGTGAAGTAATTTCCTCCATGACCCACTTTCTCAATCTCCTGCAGATTAACAGCTTCGTCATCTAAAGCAAAGCCCCTGACAAATTTCCTGGCTTCTCCAATGATCTGGTTGGAAAGTACGGCCGTGGCAGGAGAAAATACCAGGGAATCAAAGTTTCCACCCACAAACGGGGCACACCCAATCTTACCCATGCAGGAGCTCAGGTGATTGAGCCACAAATGCCCTGACGACAGCAAATCGGCCCCTCTTCCATTGTTGCTTCCGGATGTTCCGCAATGCGGTATTTCATAGTGATCCATCATTTCAGCACAGGCCAGGTTAAGCAGATAGGAAGTGGGCGTATAATAGCTCCCCATGGTGCTCATATTAAATGCTGCAGGCAGACTACCCAAAATAATTTCACTCCCTTCTCTCACCAGTTGACAAAAGACCAGTCCGGCCAGCAATTCCGCATTCAGCAAAGCCAGGGACCCTCCTGGAGTCACTGGTGATGTACCTCCATACATGCTGTAATTGGAATACATAAGGGGTAAATGTTGATTGATGGAAGCTTCCATCTTATCGGTGGTGGTCTTATTCAATACCAGGGGTGTGATGGGATTGACATAGGGGATGCAGAAGGGTTTTTCTGAAATATCGCCATGCAGATAAGATAGCAACTCAAATACCTCATTGATATGATGGTCACCCGAAATCAATAATACCAGTGGTTTTGAAGTATTGGAATACATATCCAATGCGGAGTAGAGATCCGCAGTATTTGCAGTTACATCAGAAGGAATTCCCAGGGTGGATACCATGGCATAGTTGTCCAGCAGATCGCCTAACCTGGTGGAATGCTGCATGTGCTTCCTGGTAAATAATTCAACCTGCTTGCTTTCTATGTCCTGAAACCAGGTATTGGTTGCTCCAATTCCAAAATAGGTTTCATTACCTTGCTTTTTCCCCAGCTGAAAGGCAGGATCACCTGTTTTGTTGAATACAGAGATGCTTGAGGGAGCTTGCTTGATGGCATGATCGATTAACTCTTCCTTCAGGTAAACCACCCCATTGCTGACCTTTACCGCATCCGATTTCCCAAATATCCTCAGTGCCTCTTTTGATTCCACCTCAATACCAGTATCCTCCAGAATACGGATCGAATACCGATGTACTTCAGCCATTTGCTCTGAACTGAGCAGCTGCAATCTGGGACGGACATTCATAAGCTAATAGACTAAATCAGTCAGTCGTAAAGTAATCAATTTTTGTTTGTTTAAAAGATGATCCTTCTATCCAACATTACGATATCGACCTGGATCACCCGGAGAAACTTGTTACCATCCAGGGAAATAGCCTGAACACTGAAGAGCTGATCTCAAAATTTCAACATGCAGGGTATTATGCCCGATTGTATAATGAAATCAAACCAATACAAATTCAGGAGATTAAACCCGCGCTTACCGCCTTTTGGAAAAACCCAATAAACTATAGACTAGAACCAGTTGAATGGAATACAAAATCAGCTGAAATCATTCCCCTAGAGGGTGGCTATTATCATTATGCGATTTAACTTTTCGACAATGATGGGGAATCTGCAACACCTTCAGGTAAACTCATTATTTTACCCTGGCTATAGTTCAACTTATTATAGTACGGATTGTTATATTGTAGTATAGGGAAAATTATAGACGATGAAAATTCTAAATATAAAAAATATGGTTTGCCCTCGCTGTGTAGAGGCCGTCGCCAAAATAATGGAGGAACACGGTCTCTATGTAACTTCAATAAAACTTGGCGAAGTTGTTTTGACAGAGGATTTGGAGCAGCCCCATTTGGACAACCTGGCTAATTCTTTGTCAATAGCCGGATTTGAACTCTTGAGCGATAAGAAGAGTAAAATTGTAAATCAACTCAAGTCCGAAATAATTAAGATGATTTACTATGATGATGATTTGGGAACCTCGGAAAGATTATCATCCAGGTTGTCACATTCCCTTGGGGTTGACTATTCTTACTTGAGCAAACTATTTTCGGAGGTAGAGGGACTAACTATAGAGAAATATGTCATTCTACAAAAAGTGGAAAGGATAAAAGAATTGTTAGTTAATAATGAACTTTCAATTAGTGAAATCGCTTTTAAGATGAACTATAGCAGTAGTCAACACCTTTCTCGACAATTCAAGAGTATCACAGGACTAACTCCATCTGAATTCAAATCGTCAACCGGTCAGAAGCGTATTTCTCTAGATAAAATCTAGAATCTTCAATTTCGCTCAAATTCCAACTTACAGAATAATATACAACATATCCATAATTCTATACCTTCCTTATTCTTTAATATCTTAATATTGATATTGGGTAAAAGCCCTTTAAAGGCTATGGTCAGGAAAATCAGTCATATTATAGTTTCAGTTCTGTTGCTGATTGCATCAACAGGATTCACCATTTATAAGCATTATTGTGGTGAAGACCTAATGGCTGAAAGTATTCTGACAGAGCAAGAAGATTGCTGCGATACGGCACAATCATGCTGCCACGAAGAAGCGGAAACAATTAAAATTGATGTTGAATATCTTTCAACCTCTTTTGATAATAGTTTCAAGCACATTGCTGTGGAAACCTTCAGTTTACTTGGTTCTTCATTCAACAATCCAGATATAGGGGCGAACTCAATCTGTTTATCAGATCATCAAGCGCCACTGCACACCAGCAAGAAGGTACAATCCTACCTTCAGGTATTCCTTTTATGATTTAGTGGTCTCTCTTCTGGCTTATAATCGAATCGCAAAGCCAGATCCAAATCTATATGTTTCATAAAGATGCAATGGAAATGATAAAGTATTTTCCATTCATTAGCTGAAAGCAAACTACTATTTCAATCTAAAAAATAAACAGCCATGGAAGAATTTATTGAATTCCAGCAGTATATCTCATCGTTCGACAACATTAATACTGCATATCAGGTTTGCGAAACCGAACTACTAAGGAACCCGGGTATTTACAAAGTAACGAGAATGGGTAATAGATTGAACATAGGATTCAACATCTACGAAATTAGTAGTGGGGAGATAACTTCAATCATGGAAAATTTAGGACTGAAACTTTATCGACCTAATGCATCAAAGGGGGTTATTTCAAATTGGCTAGAAAAATTAGCTAAAACCAATAAGGAAAGTTTTAATAGTAAGCGACTAGACTGCTGCGATTTAAACGATTAAAAAAATAGCAAACATATTTAAACAAAAGAAACTATGAAAAATCAGACTCAATTTGAACGAATTATTGTGGAATGGAAGTTAAATCAAAATGAGCAAACAAAATGGCATAAAAAGCTCAGTATCCTTTCTATG
>SPBY01000670.1 GCA_004525825.1 Bacteroidia bacterium | reverse complement strand
GTGCAATGATATCGGAAGGACCGGCCACGCAGTCAAAACTAACACAGGCCAATCCGTGGGCCATCGCCTCACACAGAGCATTGGGATATCCTTCAATATCTGAGGTAAGGACATAGATCTTACTTTCTTCCAGGAAATGATCCACCTCCTTTTGCATACCCGCCAGCTTAATTCTGTCCTGCAGACCGTATCCAATGATCAGAGATTCAACCTGGGGCCTGAGACTCCCGTCTCCTACAATTACCAGGCTCCAGCTCAGGTCCTTCAGTAGGGACATAATCTCCAGCAACCTGTCGTATCTCTTCTCTCTCACCATTCTTCCAAGTGCAACAATCTGGTTCTTTTTCGGATAATTTGCTCTTACAATTTCTCTTAATGGATTCGGGATGACGCGGATGTTGGCCTGTGCACCCTTCAAACGCTTGGACAACAGCTCTGCAGCCTTTGAAGTCTGGGCAACGATCCCGGCAGCTTTCTTATACAAGAGTTTGCTCATCCACAGGTTAAAGTTGCTGAGGCTTTTATTGGGGCTGCTTCTGTCTGAGATATATACCGGGAAAGGCAATCCAAGGGTAGCCAGCAGGACGTAGGAATTGTACCGCTCGCCAAAGGATAAAACCGTGTCGGGACGAATGTTTCTGATTTTTCGCCTGACAAACGGAAACAGGAAAAAAGCATAGGTCACATTGGATCTCTTCCTGAATGAAGGCTCAATGACCTGAATCCTGGGATCCACCTTGTAAAACACCTCATCCCTGAACATCAGGATCAGCCATACACTTGCCTCATTACTAACCAGGTAATTGGCCAACTCCGACATCACCCTTTCCATCCCCCCCGCTATCAGGGAAGGAATTACCAGGCAAATCTTCCTTTCGGACCTATGATTGACTCCCTTCTGGCCCATCTACCTGCTCCTGTGTTGTAATTTCTCCAGGACCCCGTCCACCATCCAGTCCAATGCATTAAAAGCCCCGGGGTGAAGGTTCAGATCCCGGTCCCAGTAACCAAAGGAAAACAGTCCCTCCCAGGGAACGAAGGCATAACAAACCTCTACGATCAAAGGGTCTGAGTCTTTCATAATGAAATCCAGGGCTGCACTTTGAAATTTTAATTTGTGTGCCACCTCAAAGGCGATTCTCAGGGCCTCCGGAGGGATATTGGCCTGATCTTTATCCAGTATATAACTGCCGGATGCCCTGAAATCTCTGGGCCGGACCTGTCTTCGAAAAGCAACGATCCGGTCAAACACATAGGTGAGTCGGATATCATGGCTGTTGCCAGGAATAAACTCCTGGAAATATACATAACCCCTGTCCCGTTTCAACAGGCGCGCAAAATACGTGGGCCTTACTATCCGGATCCATCCTTTGAGAACGTCAAAAAAACTCGTTCTGCCCATTTTGAACAACCTCCAACGCTCGTTTAAACTGCCCAAGGGCTTGTATCGTTTGAATCCCCTGCCAAAGGCTCTTTTAATCAGACGAATGGCATGCGAACGTGTTTTCACCAGCTTCACATTGTCCGAAGCAGCTCCCCCCCTGAGTTTAAATACTTTGGGGAAGGTGGTGGTATTGGCCCATTCCAGGGCTTCCTTCCGGGTATAGAAGGGGTACGAGGGAACCAGCGGGGCGCCAATGGACTCAAATAAATACTTCTGGCCCACTTTGTCATCGAAGTGCCAGCTGGAGGAAAAATCAGGAAACACCACCTTGCCAGAACCTTCCAGGGCAAAAAGCAGTTGTTTGGCCACCTGTATATCCCTGGCACTTTCATGATGGTGATGCCACATCAATGCATCACAGTCGGCCAGTTGCTCTATAATGTCGTTCTCAAAGCAATTGACTACCTTATAAGCAATCCCCTTTTCCTGGCAATACGATATCCATCGCTCACTGAATGAACCTTTTCTCTTGTGAATGCCTATTCTCATGGTTTCCATTCTATCCTGCCTGCTTTCTATATTGGATTTCCTCAATCACCCCATCGATGATGAAGTCATAGGGATTAAAGGCCACGGGGTAATAATTCAGATCCTTGTCGTAATACCCGTGATCGTTTTGTTCCGGGGACGGTCCGGAACCGTAGCTTAGTTCCACCAGCAGGGGTTCTTCTCCCTTCATGACGAAATCAAAAGCGGCCGATTGAAGCTTTAATTTATGGGCTACTTCAAAGGCTATCTGTATGGCTTTTTTGGGCACCCGTGACTGTTCGTAATCAAAGACCCTGCTCCCGGATGCCC
>SPBY01000502.1 GCA_004525825.1 Bacteroidia bacterium | reverse complement strand
GTATAAGCGGAACAGCCTCAGATTGAATGGGTGTAGGTTGCTCAAATCCCAAATCAGCAATGGCATTGTACAGGGGCTTTGACAGATTCAGCTTCTCAAAAGTGCTCATTGGAGATCAAAGGTTTCCACAAAAGTATTGCTTCTTCCTTAGCATGGGCCTTTTTTTGCAAAATATAGATCAGGGAAGGAGGTCTTGCAGGTCCTAAAAAAAAAGATCACATTTACGAAGTCTTGAAACCTAAGTCCAAAAAAATCGAACCATGAAAAGAAATAATTTGAGTATCCTTGTTTCCCTGGGAGGCATCGCTTTGAGCCTGTTAACACTTGTATCGTGTAATACAAATAGCCTCGGAAGGTACTCCGGAATCCCTTTTGAGGATTCGGTTTACAAGGAAGGTGCTCAAATAGTTCCCGGAAAGCTTCAGTGTGAATATTATGATCAGGGAGGCGAGGGCGTCGCCTTCCATGATAGTGATTCGGTGAATTCCGGGAGCGGTGGGCTGAATAAGGCAGATGGTAGCTATCTGCACGAATTCCGCATTCATGAAGCGGTGGATATTTCTTATACCAAATTTCAGGATCCGCCAATCGACAACACACCATACAACTTTGTTGAACAAGAAAAAGACCAGCTCTATGTGGGATGGACCGAGCCAGGCGAGTGGACCAAATACACCATTCATGTGGATAAAGAGGGAACCTATGATCTCGGATTGATGTACACCGCCAATCAAGATGGAAAAATATCCTTTTCTGTCAACGATCTTGATGTCACGGGGCCCATTGAGGTTCCATCCACCTTTGTGGTTGCAGATACTGTTGCTTTCAGGCAATGGCACCATTGGAACTACATTGACAAGCTTGCCCAGATTCAACTCAAGAAAGGGATCCAAACCTTCACCATTCACACGGTTGAAATTGGGAGCATGAACTATGAATTCGTAAATTTCAAGCTGGTCAACTAAAAAGCACTCTAAATAATTAATCCCTCGCGGATTTACCCCGGGCCAGGGAAGCGAAGACTCCTACTACACAAAGAATCACAAATATTAGAAAGGTGCTTCTCATGCTAGTCATGAATTCGGCAGAATACTGAGCGGAAATGGGATTGTTCCCGATAAACAATTGGAGTATGAGCGTGGCAATCCCCATGCTCATCATCTGACCTGTCAAACGCATGGTCCCCACCGTGGCTGAAGCAATGCCCAGGTATTTCTTATGGACCGAACCCATGATGGCATTTGTATTGGGCGAGGAGAACATCCCAAAACCGAAACCCACCACAGCCAGGATCACCACCAGGTAGGTGATGGAAGAGGTTTCGGTAAGAAAGGTGAGCATGATTAGCCCCATCACAATAATTCCCATACCTATAGAGGAAAGGATCCTGGGATCACGGGTATCAGAGAGTTTTCCGGAAATGGAAGCCACAATGGCCATCATCACCGGTTGGGCAATCAGAATCATCCCCGCATCCCGGGGTGACAGGCCCAGTATATATTGAAGGTACAGACTTAGCAAAAAAGTTATGGCAAAGGTGGTGGCATAATTGATCAGGGCTGCCAGGTTTGAAAGGGCAAAGAGCCTGTTTGAGCTTAAGAGCATCATGTTGAAGACCGGGAATTTGAGTCTCATTTCCAAAATGATAAAACCCCCCAGCCCAAAGAGTCCCACAGCCACAAGAACAATGGCCGTCACCTCCGGTAAGCGGGAGAATCCATACATGAATGCCGACATGGAGAAGACATAGAGGATGGATCCTCCCAGGTCGAATTTTTCTCCTTTGGCGTCGGCCCATTCCTCTTTGATATATCTCCAGGTGATCCATATCACCACTAGTCCGAAGGGAACCGTGGCATAGAAAATACTTCTCCATCCCAGGTACTGGGTAAGAATCCCCCCCAGAAAAGGGGCCAGCGACAGACCCACATAGACAGAGGTAACCGTGATTCCGATGGCTTTGCCTCGTTCCTTTGGAGGATAAACAGAGGTAATGATGGCCACCCCCGTTCCAAAGACCATGGCGCTGCCTATGCCCTGGACGCCCCGGAGTGCGATAAGCATGCCCCCCGAAGATGAAAGTGCACAAAGGATGGAAGTGGCTGTTAAAACAACATTGCCTATAAAGAATACCCGTTTTCTTCCCTTAATATCAGCCAGTTTGCCCAGAGGAACCAGGAAGACTGCGGAGGAAAGAAGGAAAGACATAGCCACCCAGCTCATACCCACTGCTCCCATGGTAAATTCCTCACTGATGGTCGGCAGGGCAATATTGATGGCAGCTCCCAGGAAAGGATTAATGAAGGAGGTAATGATGATTAAGAGAAGAATTAATCTTCTGGAGCTCGTGCTGGATTCTGTCATCTGTTGCATGGTCATAGATTTTAAATATAGCGAGTGACAATTAATATCCAATGGATTAAACCTTACATTTGGTCCCTAAAAAAAAGGAACATGCCCAGAATAGAACTTGAAAATTGCATAAAGTGTATGAAATGTGTGAAGGATTGCCCTTCAAATGCCATTGACATTGAACAGGGGACCATCAATGACTCCTGTATTCACTGCGGACATTGTGTGGCCATATGCCCGGAATCCACTGTGTATCCCGATGCGGGCCCTATTAGAAAACTTCACCCCACTAGGATCTCTCCGGCCGATTTCCAGCATTTATCTGCCAACATCAGAACCTGCAGATCTTATCTGAAAAAAGAGGTGGATGATATGACCTTGAATTCGCTGATCGAGAATATGAAACACTATCCCTCGGCCAGCAATGCCCGTCCCCTTGAAATCACCGTAATAAAAAACCCAGAATTCATTCAAAAACTGAATGACCGGACCGCAGAAATTTTGATCAGCAGAATTAAACTCATTACCTCTCCCATTTTGATGCCGATCCTGAAGTTCGCTGCCCCAAAAATGAATGTCACCCGTCTGAATAATTACAAGAAGCGGGTTGTGGAAAAGCAAATCCCGGGATCTTCACTGGTGTGCCACCATGCTCCAACTGTCATGCTCTTTCATGCCCAGGTAACAAAATATGGCATGGCTGCAGCCGATGCCTACATCTGGTCCACCTATACTTCCATCTTCGCCAACACCCTGGGCCTGGGGTCCTGCTTCAATGGATTTATTACCAACGCCATGGACAGAAGCAAAGCCATGCGCAAAGAGTTTGGGATTCCGGAAAGTCACCAGGTATAT
>SPBY01000151.1 GCA_004525825.1 Bacteroidia bacterium | reverse complement strand
GATCCGAAATTGCATGAACCACCATGGAATTTGGCCATTCCATATGACCCTTCCTGGAATCCTCCCTCCAGCGGCATACGTACAGGTGGTATTTGCCATCGGTACCCAGAAGGGCATTGCCTCCCCAATAGGACCACTCGGGATCCTCAATCCCATTCTCGACATAGCGGGGCAATACATTCTCTGCTCCCCAGGTCTCTGAAGTCAGAGTCCCCATGGGAGGCATGGGCAGGAACCTGTCCATGAATCGTCCGCCGTATACCAGGTCGTTCCATTCTGCCGGTCTTTCCCTCTCCGTGATCTGAGCCTGAAGATTCGCATTCAGCAGAAGGCCCAGGAGAAACATGCAGGCAATAATGATATTTCTCATTCTGAAAAAAGTTTCTGTTCCCTCCGAAATTAAACAATTTATATGGCCGTTCGCTGCTATCCTTATATATTTGGCTATGTATATCATCCCTTGACTTTCATGTTAGAGATCAAAGCAAATTCAGCAAAGTTCCTGATGTCACTGGCACTGCTTTGCGGTGCGTTTAACGTGGTTGGACAGGAAATGCAGGCCGAAGAGAAAAAGATTGAGGTTACAGGCATCAGCCATCCTGTGATTTCTCTGAACGGAACCTGGAAATTCACCATGAGCCCTCCGGTACAATTTTGGGAGAACAGCGTGGACTTCAGGCAATGGTCCGACATCCTGGTTCCGGGAGAATGCCAGATGCAGGGCTTTCCCATTCGTCACGACCAGGCCTATGTATACAAGAAGCTTATTGAGGTGCCGGCCGATTACCAAGGCCATCAGGTTTTTCTCGATTTTCACGGAGTCTACAGCTATGCCAGGGTCTGGGTAAACGGAAAGTTTGTGCGGGAACACTTCGGGGGATTTACCAGGTGGAAATGTCCCATTACCGAATATGTGAATGCAGGCGAAGCCAGCATTCTCACCGTGGAGATCGTGGACCGCATGGATGATATTTCCTATGGAAGCGGTTATGCCAAGCACCAGATTGGTGGCATCCTCAGGGATGTGGAACTCAGAGCGTTCCCCGACCAGCATTTCAGACTCTTGCATTTTGAAACTGATCTGGATGAAGATTTCATAAATGCTGATTTGAAGATCAACTATGCCCTTCAACTTGATCGGCCTGCTGAGCTCAGGGTGGAACTTCAGGATGATCAGGGGAGAAGAATCTTCATGATCGAAAAGGAGTTGAAGTCCAGGGAAGGAACTCTCCACCTTCCCATAGTGGCACCAAAAAAATGGGATGCAGAGCACCCCCACCTCTATACCGTGCTTACCACCCTCCTGGAGGAAGGCAGGGAGACCCTTACCCAGCGGGAAAGGATTGGCTTCAGGGAAGTGGAAGTGAAAGGAAATCGTCTCCTGGTCAATGGCATGCCCGTGAAACTTCGGGGTGCCTGCCGGCACGACATCCACCCCACTCTGGGCAGGATGACCACCTCCGAATATGACCGGATGGATGTCCAGCTTGCCAAGGAGAGCAACATGAATTTCATCAGGACCTCCCATTATCCCCCTTCAGAGCGCTTTCTGGAGTACTGTGATCAGTACGGTATCTATGTGGAGGACGAAACCGCCGTTTGTTTTGTAGGATCCCACCGGACCGATGTATACCGTGCCTCCGGAGCCAGTCAGAGCGACCCGGAATTTACAGGGCGCTATCTCTCCCAGCTGGAGGAGATGGTACAGAATCACCGCAACCATCCTTCGGTGATCATCTGGTCCATTGGCAACGAAAATATCTTTGGAAGTAATTTCATACAATCCTTCCAGTGGGTAAAGGAAAACGATCCCACCCGTCCGGTCATTTACAGCTATCCGGGACAGGTCCCTGACACTCTCAGAAATTATGAGATTCTGAGCATGCACTATCCCAGCTGGCAGGGGGACCTGGATCAGTATGACATCTCTACAAAAAAGTTTGCTTATGAGAAGATGCCGGTTCTCTTCGATGAGTGGGCCCATGTGGCTTGTTACAACAACTTTGAGTTGAAGGAAGATCCGAATGTGAGGAATTTCTGGGGACAGAGCCTCGACAGCATGTGGAGCTATACCTTTGAGGCAGATGGGGGATTGGGTGGTGCCATCTGGTGCATGCTGGATGAAACATTTATGCTGCCACAGGACCTGCCGGGTTTCAACCAGTGGTGGGGCATCCTGGATAAAAACGTAATCCCTGCCACCTATGAGGGGCCCTGCGTGGGTTATGGAGAATGGGGCATAGTGGATACCTGGAGACGAAAGAAACCGGAGTTCTGGGGAACGAAAAAAGCGTACTCTCCCACCCGTCTCCTGGTGAAACAGATCGATCATTTTCAAGCAGACAAGGCAATCTCTCTCCCGGTATACAACCGCTTCGACCATACCAATTTTAGTGAACTGAAAATCTCCTGGAAATATGCGGATCAGTCAGGCGAACTGAAGGGGGTCGATTTGGATCCCCACAGAAAAGGCTCACTGGTCATTCCCGCCAAGCACTGGAAAGAGGGTGAAAAGCTTCATATTGCATTCTATCAGAATGATACCATGCTGGTGGACCGATACAGCCTTCCTCTGGGGAGCCTGAAGGTCCATGTTCCAGTTTGTCAGCCCGGAGCGCTGGAAGTATCGGAGGAGCAAGAGAGGATCACCCTCTCGGGAAAAGGATTTACCATGGAAGTAAACAGAATCACGGGCCTTCTGGAAAATGCTTGCATGGGCAAGGACACCCTTCTCCGCTCCGGCCCTTATCTCAACCTGAGAGTGCCCGGGACTGCACTTCAGTATTCCACCATTGCCATGGACGACCTGGCCTTGGACTGGGTCTGCACAAAGACCAGTTTCGCTATGAAAGATGGGATTGCCCTGATTCATACGGAGGGAAAATACAATGAAGTGAAGGCATCCTTCACCATCCGGATCGATGAGAATGGCATCATGGAAGTAGAGTATACGGCCAAACTCAATCCCAATAAAAAAACCATCCAGGAGGCAGGCATAAAGTTCATTACGGGTCACTCTTTTGCAAAGCTGGTCTGGGACCGGGATCCCTATTTCACTGCCTATCCGGATACACATATGGGCCGTGCTGCCGGGGAAGCTAAGCTGAACCAAAGGCCGGAAATGCAATACCGTGAGGAACCCAAACACAGCTGGGAAGAGGACTCCAGGGGATTCTATTACTTTGGTCCTGATAAGCAATTGCCTTATACCAATGTAGTACGTTCACTCAAGGAGCATATACGTGAATACACCCTGCTCACTCAGGCAAAAACAGGCTTGCAGGTATTATCTGAAGGCAAGCTCGCATGCCGTTTTGACCGCTTGGATGGTGAGAACACCCTGATTATTAACGACAGGTGGGATTACAACAGCTTGCTCTGGGGCAATTATATGCTTAGGATCCCCCTGGAGAAATCCCTGCAGGGAAAGGCTGTCATCGCTTTAACCGGACTGAACTAAGCGGGCCGGTTTACAAAGAGATCTCCCGGAGCCTTCCGCCATCGAGCCTGGATGCCTCGGCCTGGAATCCCATCAGGTGACTTTCCATGGAAACCTGTATGGTGGAGCTTAGCAGCTGGGCATCGCCGGCACGAACTGCCTGGACAAAATCGTGGACCAGTCCATGGTCCCCGCCCCCATGACCCGAATCACTTTCCAGGTCCTTTCGTGCATCCCACACTTCCTGCTTTCCGTTGAGCACATTGGTGATGGTCAGGGTCTGTTCATCCCCGAATAAATCACCTTCTGTTCCAAAGATCCGGGTCCTTCTGCCCCCGTAATGGCTTAGCCCCTCCATGGATAAGGCTGCCGTGATCCCCTCCTCAAATTCAAAATTTGAGATCTGGTGATCCACCACATCGTTGTCGCAGCGATAAACGCAGCGTCCATAGGGCCCATTATTCAATTCACGAAGGATGGTTCCATCGTTGACCTCCTCCAGATTGAGATGCTGGAGCAAAAAACGCTGCTCCAGGTATAGCTTAATGGCCGAATAAGGACATTCTCTTTCCACAGGGCATCCCCCGGTACATCGTTCCGTGGAACCGGCAGGTGCATTCTCCTCACGGAATAGAATAAGGGATCCGAAAGAGCTTACCTTGGTGCAGGGCTTGTTGATTATCCAGCGAAGGATGTCGGTATCGTGACAGGATTTGGAAAGGATCGCGGGATTGGACTTCCTGGAATTCCCCCAATTTCCCCTCACAAAGGAATGGGTCATATGGATGCGCTCCATAGGTTCCAGGTGCTGGACGCTCACAAGCTCTCCAATGGTACCGGCATCCACCACCTCCTTCATTTTTCTGAAATAGGCATTGTAGCGAAGTACATGACAAACAGCCACAATAGCATTTTTTCTTTCGGCCAGTTGCAGTATGTCATTGCATTCCTGCCAGGTCTGAGCTATCACTTTCTCCAGGATCATATCATAGCCCATTTCCAAACCGGCCATGGCCGGACCATAATGAAGTTCATCGGGGGTAGTCACGATAAGCGCATCGGCAAATTTGGGGAGTGCAAAGACCTGTTTCCAGGTAACAAACTGTTTGTCCTTCGGAATGTTGAAAGCCTTGGCCATTCTCTCCCTTCTATAGGGTATGGGCTCTGCCACCCCCACTACCTGAAGTTCCTCAGGGTATTTGAGTCCATAGGAACCGTAAGCTCCCCATCCCCTGCTTCCGGCACCAATGACGATGGCAGTAATGGTTTTTCCTGCTAAGCTGTTCCTTTGTATCTTTTCCATGTCTTTTTCTTTTAATTCGGTTTTTAAAAGAGTTTGAGTCCGGATACACGCCCGTCCAGGTACCACGAATCCTTGGCCGGGATGCCCAGGTGATGAAGTGCACTTACCGCCACATCCACTACCCCAACTTCTCCTTCAATCTCTCCTTTGATCACACTCTCGCCCGAAGCAATATAGAAAACGGTGGTATGCTCAGGGATGTTTTTCCCGTGACCATAGTCACTGCCACCATGATCGCTTGAGACCAGGATCAGCCAGTTTTCTTTTTCAAGCTTTGGGCGTTGTGCAAGGGCCTGGACCATTATGCCCACCTCCCGGTCAATTTTTTCAATGGCTTTCAGGTATTTTTCACTGTCCACCGAGTAATCATGGCTGTGACCAGCACCGTCCACCTCATCGAGCTGCACAAACATCACATCCACTTCTTCTTTTTCCAGAATGGCTGCCACCTGTTTTGTCACCCGGGCATCGTTGCCTGCACTGGCATAATAGGTGGCATCGCCCTCCTGCAGTATCTTGTGTATAGGGCCCCAGTTGGCCAAAGAGTAGGTAAGAAGATCTGGTTTCTCTTCCCTGATGCGGTGGAAAAAGTGGGGATAGTTCTTCAGGTCAGGCTGCCGGTAATCGTTGGATATCACCTTGTGCTTCAGTTGCCACACCCCTGTGAGCATGGCGGTCCAGCATGGACCGCTAATGCTGATCACATCGGTCCGAGCCTGGAAACTATAGGCTCCATTCTTCCACAAAGCATCCAGGTTTGGGGTATTTGCTGCCAGCAAAGCATCGGGCCGGCAACCATCAATGCCAATGATCAGCACCTTGTTTTCCTTCCACTTCTGGGCACATCCTGGTTGTATACCCAGAAACAGCAGGCTGCATGACAGGACTACTATTATTAGATTTCGGATTACCATCTTGATTATATTTTTTTTCAATATGGATGCGATAGATTAATCGATAATGGCTCCAGCCAGATTCCTCCGCTGACAAGCGCATTTAAGTCATAAACAGTCTTAAAAATAGGGAGTAAATCTTAATTTTATCCGCATATTCATTCCAAATATCC
Organism: Bacteroidia bacterium; assembly: GCA_004525825.1. Classification (GTDB taxonomy): domain Bacteria; phylum Bacteroidota; class Bacteroidia; order Bacteroidales. Next base: position 1,082 of record SPBY01000151.1, on the reverse strand, counting down.
CCTGAAAAAGAAAGAGGAAGTGGAATGGAAGCAGCTCGCCCTCAACAAAGGATCCCATGCCCTGCAGGTAAGCTGCACTTTTAGCAGCGACAGTGATCTGGAGCTTCAGGGCCTTGTGAAGCTAAAAGAAAAGGTAGAGCTTATCAGAACTCAGTGACCGGCCGGCAATAGTTCCAGCACACTCAGCTGGGCGCAGTGATCGGATGCTATCGTATCGCAGATCACGCTGGTTTCAATGACCCTCCAACGATTCAAGGGCCTGTATAAAACGTAGTCTATTTTACGTGTTGCCTGTTTCGATGGGAAAGTTGGATCCAGATCGGTGGATGCCTCGGTCCACTCCTCAAATAAGATGGACATGGTGGAACTCTCAGGTCTTGCATTCAAATCCCCGCAAAGAATGGTGGGCATGTCCCTGTCTGTAAATAGAGCATTGAGCTTTGTAGCCTGCATGATCCGGTCTGTTTCGTCCCGGGTATGATCGAGATGAGTGCCAATAAAAATCAGGGTATCCCTGCCGGGCAGCAGCACCTGAACCTCCAGGGCGGCCCTGGGTTCTTTTCCTTCCTGAGCGGGGAGCGGGTGACTCCGTGTAGCTATGAAAGAATACCTGGACAATATGCCCTCCCCGTATTCGCCTCCGTCGAAGGGCATGGCCCGGCCAAAGAGCGGCACCAGACCGCACCGCTGCCCCAGTTCGCCAGCAAGGTCCATGTTTCTGGCCCGTTTTGTACGAAAGTCCACTTCCTGAAGGGCCACCAGGTCCGGATCCGCCAGAAGGATTACTGCTGCGATCCGATCCAGGTCAAAATCACCCTTCAGGGTTTCTCCATGCAGGATGTTATAGGTGAGTATTCTCACCACCCGCGAACTGTCAACAGGCATCTGACTGCTTAGCCACGGACAAGGAGCCAGCAGCAGAGTCATCAATATCATCCCAGATATGTAGAAGCTTCTCATTGCCCGTTCTGGTCAGAAGTGACTACACCCAATTCCGCAATGCTTACAAAGCCCTGGTCATTGATCTCCCGTTCGGCCACAAATTTGATGTATCGGCCTTGTTTGGCTTCAAAGCTTTGGGT
>SPBY01000603.1 GCA_004525825.1 Bacteroidia bacterium | reverse complement strand
CTTTTAAAGAGACAGACTCCCTTCGATCCGATACAATGATATTCGTAGAAGGCATTTTTGACTCCATGGGATTTGCCCTGCTGCTCGATTTTCTGGAAACAAAGTTCCAGATTCAGGCAGAGGACAGCGATCTGGTGGAAGAGAATTTTGAATCGATCGATGCCATCGCCGAATTTGTACTAAGGAAGAACCCCGCAATTGTTTAGTATTTAGTTATACAATACTATTATGTGTGGTATCTCAGGCATATATAGCCCAAGTTCGTCCCTTGTCCGGTCCGAAGATATCAGGAACATGCTGATGCAGATCCAATACCGCGGTCCCGATGAGTCAGGTATTTATATGGGTCAGGGTATTGGTCTGGGTAGTGTCAGATTGAGCATCATCGACCTGGCCCAGGGACAGCAACCCATGTCTGATGAAGCCAGGGAATTCTGGATCGTTTTCAATGGCGAGATATTCAACTACATTGAGCTCCGCGACGAGCTCATCAGCCTGGGTTACCATTTCAGGACCGGAAGCGATACCGAGGTATTACTGATCCTCTATAAACACCACCGCGAAAAGTGCCTGGAAAAGCTGAACGGACAGTTTGCTTTTGCCATCTGGGATACCAAGCGCAAGGAATTATTCCTTGCCCGCGATCGCGTGGGAATCAGACCCTTATATTATTACAGGGAGGGAGATAATCTTGTATTTGGATCAGAGATCAAGTGTTTGATGGAATCTGGACATGTACAGGCCGAGCCCGACCCGGAATCTTTGAGAAAAGTATTTACCTTCTGGACCATCCCCACCCCCGATACCATGTTTAAAGGGGTGAAGGAGTTATCGCCGGGCCACTACATGGTGGTGAAGGATCACCACACAGAGATTAAGCCCTACTGGCAGCTTCAATTCGCTGGCGACAGAAGTCCGGAAAGCACCTCCAGTTTGTCTTATGCCAAAGAAGAGTTTGAAGCACTGATTTCCGACTCGGTCAGGCTCAGGCTCCGGGCCGATGTACCGGTGGCAGCCTACCTGAGCGGAGGCATTGACTCCAGTGCCACCACCTGGTTCATCAAACAGATAGAGCCCGGGGTGCTGAATACCTTCTCCATCGGCTTTGAGCATAAAGAATTTGATGAGACTGCCTTCCAGCAGAGTGTATCCAGAATGCTCGATACCACGCACCATTCCATCACCTGTCAGAATACCGATATTGCTGATCTGTTTGCGAAGGTATTGTGGCATACCGAGATCCCCTTGCTCCGGACCGGAGCGGTTCCCATGTACCTTTTGTCGGGACTGGTGAACCATTACGGCATCAAGGTGGTGATCACAGGCGAGGGAGCAGATGAGTTCCTGGGGGGATACAATATATTTAAGGAGGCAATTATCCGGGAGTTCTGGTCGCGCCAGCCCGATTCCAAGATCAGGCCGCTGCTTCTGCAGAAGCTCTATCCCTACCTGGCACAGTTGCAGGGAAGAAACACCGCTATGTTAAATACCTTCTTTGGTTACCGGCTGAATGATACTGACTCGCCGGCTTACTCCCACCTGATCCGCTGGAACAATTCCAAGCACATCCAGGAGCATTTCAGGCAGGGTTTTCTCGATCCGTCCGCTCCCGATCCGGTGGATGCCTACCTGGAGAATCTTCCTTCGGGTTTCAAGGATCTGGATTTGCTTAGCAGGGCCCAGTGGCTCGAATCTACCCTTTTTATGTCGGGCTACCTGCTTTCTTCCCAGGGCGACAGAATGGGCATGGCTAATTCGGTGGAGGGACGCTATCCCTTCCTGGATCACCGGGTCATTGATTTCTGTTCCAAACTTCCCTGGGACCATAAGATCAAGGGACTTAATGAGAAGTACCTCATGAAAAAGATGATGGACGGACGCCTGCCCGAAAAAGTAGTGAACCGTCCCAAGCAGGCTTACAGGGCTCCCGTTGCTTCGAGCCTTACCTCCGACAAGGCCCCCGAATACCTTCGAGAAGCGCTTTCCCCCGATATGCTGAACAAGTTTGGCATCTTCAATCCGGCGACCGTTGAAAAACTGCTGGGGAACATTGGGGAAGGGAAGACCGTGACTGAAAATGAAAATATGGCTGTGGCCGGCATACTCTCCACGCAGATCCTGATGGATATGTTTGTATCCGGCAACAACCCTTACCGTGAAACTGAAATGCGGGTCAGGTGCCCCGTGATTTATGATAATACCTTAATTAACAAGCAATGAGTAAAACCGAATTTCATAAGGATATCCTGAAAATCAAGGACATGGAAGGCCTTGTAGATAAAATTTCGGCCAAACTTCGTGAAGATGTAATGGGCAGGCATAAAAGGTTCGGAGCAGTAATCGGACTGAGCGGGGGGATCGATTCGTCGGTTTCCATGGCGCTGGCCGTGCAAGCTTTTGGAGCGGAAAAAATATTTGGGGTCATGATGCCCGAAAAAGACAGTAGTCCCCAAAGCGAAGAACTGGCTCGTGAGCTGGCCGCAAAATTCGGTGTGAAGGCGATCAAGGAGGTAATCACAGGGGCCCTGGATGGCTTTGGCTGCTATAAGCGCCGCGACCAGGCCGTGAAGGAGGTAGTTCCTGAGTACGATCCCACAATACACAAGAT
>SPBY01000477.1 GCA_004525825.1 Bacteroidia bacterium | reverse complement strand
CGGAATCGCCATGGGATTGATTACGGACAAAGACTCCGACAAGTTTGCCATTCTTTCCGATATCCTTGGGGATGAAGACCACCTGGGCGACATGGACTTCAAAGTTACCGGAACCCGTGACGGGATTACCGCCACCCAGATGGATATCAAAGTAGAAGGGCTCTCCTACGAGATTCTTTCCCAGGCATTGGAACAAGCCAGAATAGGCCGTCTTCATATCCTGGATAAAATAAGTGAAACCATGTCTGCGCCAAATCCCGATTACAAACCTCATACTCCACGAATCGAGAGAATCGAGATTCCCAAGGATATGATTGGTGCCGTGATCGGACCTGGTGGAAAAGTGATCCAGGAAATTCAAAGAGAGACCAACAGTACCATTACCATTGAGGAGATTGATCAAGTTGGTCTGGTGGATGTATTTGCAGTGGACAAAGCTTCTATTGATGCCGCCATGAATTGGATCAAGGGCATTGTTGCCGTCCCTGAACCCGGTCAGATCTACAAGGGGAAAGTGAAAACCATCACACCTTATGGTGCTTTCGTAGAGATCCTTCCCGGCAAGGATGGGCTGCTCCATATTTCAGAGATCGAGTGGAGAAGACTGGAGAAAGTTGAAGAGGTATTGAAAGAGGGTCAGGAGATTGAAGTAAAGCTGATTGCTGTTGATGAAAAGAATGGCAAACTGAAGCTTTCAAGAAAAGCCTTGCTGCCAAAACCTGAGAAGAACGACTAATCTGTAAACTGATTTTTTCAAGGCCATTCCATTTTGGAGTGGCCTTTTGTTTTTTTATGTAAATTTCAATAAAAATCTATTCCATGAAAAACCTGTTTTTTTTGATTCTTCTAATCGCAATTTCCATGGGCTGCAGCCAACAAGCTAATTTTAACTACCCCGAAACTGCCAAGGGGGATGTGATCGAAAACTATCACGGTACCGATGTTCCCGATCCCTACCGCTGGCTGGAGGATGACATGTCGAACGAGACCGCTGCATGGGTGAAAGCCCAGAATGAGCTTACCTACGCTTATCTGGAGGCCATTCCATTCAGGGATGCTCTCAAAGAGCGCATGACCGAGATTTGGAACTATCCCAAAATGAGCACTCCCTTCAAAGAGGGTGAGCGCTATTTCTATTTTTACAATACGGGACTCCAGAACCAGGACATTTTGTATGTTAAGAAGAATCTGGAAGAGGAGGGTGAGGTTTTCCTGGATCCCAATGGATTCTCAGACGACGGAACCGTGGCCCTTGCAGGCTTAAGTGTCTCCAACGACCAGAAGCATATGGCCTACGCCATCTCCAAAGGAGGTTCCGACTGGCAGGATTTTTTTGTGAAGGATGTGGAAAGCGGGATGGACCTGGCTGACCACCTGAAATGGATCAAATTTTCAGGAATGTCGTGGTACAAAGATGGCTTTTTCTATACCCGCTATGCAACACCCGAAGCAGGGGATGAACTCAAAGCTGCCAACATCAATGCCAAAGTCTATTATCACCGCGTAGGTACGGAACAGTCTGAAGACCTGCTGATCCACCAGGATGAGGCAAATCCGGAATGGGGATTCGGTGTGAGCGCTAGCGAAGATGAAAAATACATGTTTTTGACAGTAACAGAAAGCACCAGCGGTAATGCCCTTGCCTTCAAAAAAGCCGGACTGGACGAGGTCCCCTTCACCTGGCTTGACAAGGACTTTGATGACAATTACATGCCTGTCGGGAACAAGGAAAACCTCCTTTTTGTACTCACCAATAACGAAGCACCCCTGTACAGGCTGATCGGCATAAACTTGAATAATCCCTCCCGGGAGAACTGGGTGGATATCATACCCGAGCATGAAAAGAATGTACTGGAATCGGCCACCCTGGCTGGAGGCAAAATCATAGCTTCTTATATCAAAGACGCCTACAATGAAGCCATTGTCTTTGATCTTGACGGAAACATGCTGCATGAGTTATCCCTTCCCGGGATTGGCTCCCTGGGCGGATTCAGCGGGAAAATGAAGGACAAGACAGCCTTTTACAGCTTCACTTCCTTCAACTACCCCACCACCACCTTCAAATACAACATTGAGGAGAATATTTCAGAGCTGTTTTATGCTCCGGAGGTGGATTTCGATGCGGAAGCCTATGAGACCAAACAGGTGTTCTATACAAGCAAAGACGGAACTGAGGTTCCCATGTTCATTGTGCATAAAAAAGGACTGGAACTGGATGGAAGTAACCCCACCCTTTTATATGGCTACGGTGGATTTAATATCTCCATGACACCCTCTTTCAGCACTACCCGGGCAGTATGGCTTGAACAGGGAGGGGTTTTTGCCCTGGCCAATATCCGCGGAGGAGGAGAATACGGAGAAGAGTGGCACATGGCGGGAACGGTACTGCAGAAGCAGAATGTGTTCGATGACTTTATCGCTGCAGCCGAATACCTGATCCATGAAAACTACACCTCCAGCAAGAGACTGGCGGTCTATGGCGGATCCAACGGCGGACTGCTGATCGGTGCGGTGGTTAACCAGCGGCCGGAGCTTTTCGCTGCAGCCGTTCCCATGGTAGGTGTCATGGACATGCTGCGCTTCCACAAATTTACTATTGGACGTTACTGGACCGTGGACTATGGCTCATGGGATGATGCTGAGCAGTTCAATTACCTGCTGAGGTATTCGCCTCTTCACAACATCTCTACGGAGAAGGATTATCCGGCCATTCTTGTCACCACTGGCGATCACGACGACAGGGTGGTGCCTGCTCACTCGTTCAAATATGCCGCCACCCTGCAGGAGAAATACAAAGGAAACAATCCGGTCATGATTCGAATCAACACAGATGCAGGTCACGGCGCAGGAAAACCTACCGATATGGTCATCCAGGAATACACCGATGTTTGGGCCTTTATCTATCAGAACATGGACTTCGTTCCCGAGTTATAAGAGCTGCATATCATTGGATTACAGGTATTTAGTCATTGAAGGAAACATTGGGGCCGGTAAGACAAGCCTGGCCTCCAAGTTGGCTGCGGAAACCGGAAGCCGGCTGATCCTGGAGGAATTCAGTGACAATCCCTTCCTGGCCAAATTTTAGGAAGAACCCGGGCGCTACGCATTCCAGCTGGAACTCTCCTTCCTGGCTGAAAGATACCAGCAGATAAAAACCGAACTGGGACCACCCGACCTCTTCGGACAATCAGTGATCAGCGACTATTTCCTGGCTAAATCGTTCATTTTCAGCAAACACAATCTGAAGGATGATGAAATGAAACTCTTTGAAAAGCTCTTTTCCATCATCAATCTGCTGGTGCCAAAGCCTGACCTCTATGTTTACCTGCATGTAAGCGTCGAAAAACTGCTTGAAAACATTGAAT
>SPBY01000295.1 GCA_004525825.1 Bacteroidia bacterium | reverse complement strand
TGATTATGCCCATGAACAAGCAGAACTTGCCCGGGAGTTCATGGCTGATATCCTGTCCCGTCAAAACATGTGACAAAATAATAGCGGCTTATAGCACTTTAGGATCAATAGATTCTGTTTTTCTATTCTGGTTACCCTTAAATCGTTGAAATTTATTACGGAATCTGGATATATGGTGAAAAATGCTCATGAGCAATTTTCCATTGTTCATTTTCTTTCACAAAAACTAAAGTACTTCTGTCTTTTCCCGTTAATGTGGTATCACTCAATGTAGTTTACGAATATGTGTATTCATTAGGTATCCGAATAGGGGTCGATGGTGCAGAATTATTGGTTTTGACTTACTGCAAAGATAAAGGCCTAAGAGAATGAAGAACGGATAGTCTATTTAGAAACTGGTCCAAGATATTGATCTAACCAGGTAAGGGTCTCCTTCGTAAGCTGCGTTTCTGATACATTGTGACCTTGTTCGCAAAGAACCAATTTTTTATGTTCTTTTGGTGTTCCCAGTAATTCATAAAAGGGAAGCTGCGAAGTTTCGTATGGAAAGAAATAATCATAACGTCCATTCACCATAAGGATAGGAATTTTAATATGTTGAAGATACTGCATTTGATCTACCTCCGGGAAAGAGCGTGAAAGATTTAGTCCTGCAACAACGAGGACACTTGTTTTTATTCGTTTTTCAACTGCTGGAATAATGGCTCCCATTTGCCCGCCCCAACTTTCTCCAAAATATGCCAATTTATCAGTGTCTATATCATTTCGTGTTTCCAAATAATCAATGGATCGGCTAAACTCCTTTATCCACATAATTATATGATCCTTGTAATTGGCTGTTTCCTCGGGATAGTCAGAGAATAAATTATCCTTTCTTTCATACGTACTAATGTATATAGGATGAATAACAGCCCGACCGCTCTTCACAAACATGTTTCTGATACTAAGATCTTCACTTGATGAGAAATAATGAGCTGAAGAATTTGGAAAATAAATTATAGTCTGATAGGGGGGTGGAAAATCTTTAGGTAGAAACAGATAGGCAATCATTCTCTCATCACCATATGGTGCATCAAAGGTGATCTTCTCTCTGGTAAAATGTTCTTCTGCCCTCATTGATTCGACCCGGGCATTCAGATCTGTCATATCATATTTGTACTGCTCCAGAAACACTGCAAAGATCTCATCAGATACTTTTGGTTCATTATAGAAATCACGAAACGGAAGCTTAATTGCTGCTTCGAGATTCGCTCTGTATTGCTCCGAACCATAATATTTCATACATCTGAAACCATTCGTTTCTGAGCGGTTATAAGGGTTTTGGGCATAGCCATCGTTAAATGCATAGTCAGGATCATCCCAACCACCACCCATAATATATCGATAATGATCACGATCAGTTTCATTGAAGCACCATTCACGAACATTCCCAGCCAGATCATAGATTCCAAAACGATTCATGCTCTTTGTGCTTCCAACTGGCACTGACCCCTCATTGTTAAAATTACTTAACGGAACGATCATACTGCTAGCATAAGAAAGCGATGCCTGGTTCCAATGGCAAAGTGTAGGTAGGTTTTTCCCAACAAATTCTGCATATGCCGCTGCTTCATACCAGCTTACCCCTGAAACAGGATAATCATCCTGGCCTTCCTGAAAGTCTCCTATCTGCCAGGTGGCCGGACCAGGTCTGCCAGTTTTATCGATGAATAGGGCCATTGCTTCATCAAAGCTTAGCAAATGACCTTCTCTATCAAAAGGATACTTCCAGTATTCTGAATTCTGATAGCCCCCTGTATCAACAAATCGTTTATAATCTTTATTGGTCACCTCAAACCGGTCCATAAGGAAATCTCCGATATTCTCGTAGCCAATTCTCTCCATACCGGGGATACCTAATCCGGGGCTTGCTGTGAGGCGGATCGAAGTATCAGATATCAACTCCATTTCCTGGGGTATGCTCCCCGACTCTGGCAATAAATAATAAAGGTTACTCCCAACAAAAGACCAATGATTCCAAATAAGGTCATATACGGTTCTAAAGCCCTCTTTCTCAATTTTTATCTTAGATAATCCCCTTGGAATTGTGATGCTGTCTATGGGAGTACTTCCCAACAACTTCCAGGCTGTATTGACATCAGCATAAGGCTTGATATAAACTGAAGCTTTTGAAGGATTGGAATTGAACTTAACTGTCCAGGATATAAGTTGTTCCAGTCTAAGCAGCAAAGGATCGTCGGGGATATATTTGTTTGCTTCATATGCAAGATCAAAGGCTATCCATGATTGTTGTCCTTCCCATGACATGGCATCGGTGATCTCTTCTATTTTAGGAAGAGCTACCTCCCTCGCCCAATTAGTTTTGGATTGATGACGCATGCGAAAAACCATAGTAATTGCTACGGCCATAATAATTAAAACGCCTGAGAAAATGATTTGCGGCCTATTGCTTGGATAAAAGATTCCAGCGCGTTGATCCTTCTGTATTGTCAATGATCCTTGAACATGTTCCTCCTGACTTGTTTTTTCACCTTCAGTCTTTTCCCTGTTGAGATACCATGACAGTAATATGGCAATAGGTAAACCTATTAGTAAGATTATGGATAGTACATCACTTATACGATCATTCAAACTATATTTATTAATGAAATAATCCGTCATTTCCAGAGCAATCCATCCACCGCTCACATAGATCAGAAACGTTTGTACCAGTGGATTTGAAATGATTCTCTTAATGATGTTTTTCTTTGCCATCACTCACTTTATTTAGGGAATATCTTGTATTACAACTACAACATATCATGCTCTTCCATCCATTTCCTGACCCTTTCATGCTCTGACTGGTATTTGCCTTCCATCTTACGGAGAAGTTCTTGGAACCTTTCTTCATGACGGATGGACTCAAACATGGGGTCCAAGCTTTTCATCATAGAAATATAGTATTTATGCCATCTCACTTTAACAAGATCCTCCAAATAATAGTAGGCAGAATCCTTTTCCCCCAGGAAGGCATAAATTCCGGCTTTATCAAAAATTGCACGACTCTGACCATAATCACTTTTTATCTGGATATGTCTGGTACAATGTTCGATCGTTTCCTGAAAATAGCACATAGCTTCCTCCTTTTTCCCAAGCATCCACAATTCATACCCTATACTTTTCATCTCATATACCCTTACCTCACTGGAAGCTTCTAATTCCCCGACATAAATAGAATAAAATGGATAGGCTTCCTCATAGCGTTCTAAATTCAATAATCCATTCCCCATATTCATTATTACATCTCTATGGCTCGAATCAATAGCGTAAGCATCCTTAATGTAATCAAATGCACTCTCAAAATTACCCTGCACTGATTCAAGCTGATACCTCAAAATATAGTATTGGATAGAATCACCTGTGTGAGATAAATATTCATTTAAGTATAGTAAACTCTGCTCAGGGAATCCAATCTTAATAAATGTATAATAAAAGTAAAAGTCGATCATAGCCAACATTGATCCTCGTTCCATCCCGGCTGCTTTATTTAGCAGTTCCAATGCAGTAACATAATCAAAAAGGGCTGCTGAGATGTCAGATGCTACTACCATAGCAGCAGTATGATTGGGATCAATGGCTAATGCATTCTGCATAGAAATCATCGCCTCTCTAAAATTTCCCTTCTCATATTCATAGCGACCTTTTGCATAATAAGCATCAGCGATCTGGCTATCAATAGCCAGAGCTTTTTCCGCTAAAATGCTCACAGAATCCAGTTTTTCAGATTGATAATAATCAGCTATATAGAGTGGTCCCGAAGGGATGTACACATAGTATTTTGAAAACTGGATCAAGGCCAGACCAGAATATGCAAGTGCAAAAGCAGGATCTTGCTCAAGTGCCTTTTTAAGGAAATATTCAGCCCTATCCAGGGTGGCACCATATTCCATATACAGGATAGCTCTCCAGTATTCTTCTCTTCCTCGCTGATAGTAGTCAAAAGCAGTCAGGTTTGTGGTTGGAACTTTTTCTATAAGTTTTTTCTCTTCAGGTGTGATCACCGCCTTCAGTGCCTCGGCCACTGCCTGGGCCACCTCACTTTGAACAGAAAAAATCTCCTTCCAATCCCTGTCATAATTATTTCCCCATACATGCCCTTCCTTTCCGGATTGGATGAGCTGTACGATCAACCTTGCCTGGTTTCCGTCTTTCTGAAAACTCCCTTCCAGGATATAGGCCACACCCAGTTCTTCACAAATTTCAGGGATGGTCTTATCGGTATCACGATATTGTTCCACTGACGTACGAGACATCACACGTAGGTCCTCAATCTTGCAGAGATGAAGAAGGATGGCATCCATCACACCATCTGCCTGGTATCGCTTTTCAGGGTCATCACTCAGCCATGCAAATGGAAGCACTGCAATGGATTTCTCAAGACTCTCTTTCTTCCCAGTTCTTGGAATGATGTTAATCACAACCAAAACAACAATCACTATAAAACTGATATAGCTGGCAATCTTCCATCTGCTTGATGTGGTTGGTGTGTCCTCAGCTTTTACTTTATGAGCTGAATCAGTTTTTACTATTCCTCCTTCTGGATGAATGTCATAGATCCATGAGAGGATAACTGCAATGACGAAACCTATACATAAGAATACTATTGCAAATTGTAAGGTCCATTCAGGCAGTCTTAATGGTTCAATGATAATTGATAGCAGCTCAAGGATTACAAATGCAGTTGCAGCATAAACGGTAATTACTCTAACTACCTTTCTGCGCTTTAACTCCTGCCTGAATTGGGATAGTTTGTTGGGGCTGTCAGGCATGCAGGTTTGGATTGGTTATGTGCAAGTTAACTCCTAATGATACATGAGTCAAATATTACAACCTATCATTCTCCTCCAGCCATTTCCTGACCCGTTCATGCTCCGCCAGCTATTTGTTGGAACTGACGTCCCCCCAAATAATCGGACCGTTCTAAAATAGAGATTCCCGAGCAATTTTCTTAATATTAATGATGAAAGGAAGT
>SPBY01000247.1 GCA_004525825.1 Bacteroidia bacterium | reverse complement strand
TAAGAATATTCTATATAGTTTTTCGTCCCTTCACCCAAATTTTAAGGATATTGATAAAAAAATGTCAAAATGCGGGTAACAATCCATGGACCTTTCTGATTAAACAGTATTAATTCAAAATAATCACACGGGCAATCCCATAATGGTTTGATCCTATGGGAATAATTGTATTACTTACAAAAAAACGAAGAAAATGAAAACCCTGCTAGATGAAACCGGGAAGAGAAAAATAGTTTTTCTCTCCAGGGAAGATAAAGACTTCTTAATCTATATGAGCAGTGATGTTTGGATCACACCGGAATTGAAAAGATTTAAGAACAATCTACTGGAAAGAGCTCAGGTAAAAAGCCTTCAAAAGGATTCAGATAGTTGAATATGAGATTAAGATTATGGAGTTAAAGGAAATATGCTGGGACAAATCGGTGAAGGAAGCAGTCTGGAAAAAAGGTCAGATCAATCCGGACTATTCGCCACATGTCTTGCGCTGGGATGAAAGTGGACGGATCATGATGTGGTCAAAATTCGGAAGAACAGATTCGAGATTCGGATGGACCATTGAAGCCCATGAGCCACTTGGGGAGGTTTGGATAACCTTGACAATCTGCGCCCTGTAAGTACATATACACCGGAAAAAATTAATGAAGATTTGGATTCCCCGTCGACAGGTGGCTGATAAACTTCTGGCTTTAAGCCAGCCTCCGAAGTTTAGCCACCTGTTTTTTTCAATTTTTCATCACTTTTTTACCGATTTGGGGTAACAATTTAGCGCCCTTTCTGATTAAACACTAATTCAAATTAAAAACAAGGAATCATGAAAAAAATGAAAAGAAGTGACCTGGACAAAAATTTCAAGAATGAAAAGATTGACCGCAAAGAATTGAATTATTTTGTTGGTGGTGATGGAAACGGAAGCCAAGGCTCTATTGATGATCCCTGGAAATAACAGCCAATAAAAACCGTGTTGAAGCGATAAAAGTTTTCTCTTTCATCGGGAATAATTTTGTAATACTTTTACTTGCAAAGTGAAACCTGATTATATTGAGAAAGCTTTTCGTTTCTCTCCTGCTTGGCTTTGCTGTAATTGCCATAAATTACGGGCAAAATCCTTCCGATTCGGCCCGCTATTATTATAGTGAATCTCGTAAGGCCATTGATGCAGGTGATTTTCTGCGCTCTGAAATTCTCCTGGAACGCATTCTTGAAAAAGAATACTCCTTATCTGATTACCAAGAGGCACTGGTGCACAATATGCTGGGCTATGTGTATTATGAGACAGGGCGTCTTAAGGAAACCCTAGAGCAATACCGGATTGCTGAAAGTCTCGCATCCGGAACAGATCGAACTGCCCTTCAACTCAGGATCAGTATCCATAACAATCTGGCTATATACCATAACGATCTGGGAGATTACACCAACACACTGCATTATAATAATGAGGCTTTCCGGTTACTAAGCTTAATCCCTGAATGGGATGAAGATTCATTCGACAAGTTGTCCAAGCTTTTACTCAATCAGGGGATTGCCTTATACCTTCTGGGAAGGCATGAAGAGGCCCTGGGGGTTTTGAAAGAATGTGAGCAGATCAAAAAGAGCCACAATCATCCTTACCTGGGATCTGTGTATTTCAACCTGGCCCGTGTGTACCAAAGCCTGGGAGATTTTAATTCATCCCGTGAGTATTATCAACTTAGCATTGACCGTTGGATCTCCGAGTATGACTCGAACTACTATGAGCTTGCCAATGTTTATCTCCATTTCGGTCAATTTCTGACTGCCCGGGGACAAGATGAACAAGGGTTAGAGTATTTGCAGAAAGCCTTGCAAAACTACCAGCTGAACTATGGCTCCGTCCATCCCCTTACCGCTGCTTGTTATGAATCTCTGGCCAGGTACAGCCTGGATCGGGAAGCATGGGAAGAGGCACTGGACTATCTGCAACTGGCATTGCAGACCATAACTGGAGAATTCGAAAGGAAAGACCACTTTTCAAATCCGGAAACTCTTAGCTCCAGCCATGACCTCACCCTTTTAAGGATTCTTGCCACAAAAGCTGATGCACTGGAAAGGGCTTCCGTATATATTACTGCGACGCTTGAAAAAACTGAATACTTAAAAGCGGCAATTGCCACCAATCTTCTTTCGATAAATGTGTTACAGCAGATCCAGAACTCTTTCCTTTCTGCTGAAAGTCGCATTTATCTTACTTCACAGCAGAAGGACCTTTTCACCACCGGGATTCGCCTCAACCTGAAACTGTTTAAGCTAACTAGTAACGAGATTTACAAGGAAGAGGCTTTCCTGATGGCTGCAAAAGGAAAATCCCGGGAACTGATGTTTGAAATGAGAGAAAAGGAATGGCTATACCTTGAAAGCCTGCCTGATACTGTGGCTCTTATTGCCACGGAACTGAAACAGCAAATCGACCACCTCTCGAACCTGATTCAAATAGAATCCTTGGAGATGAATCCCGACTCCGCCCGGCTGGTAAACATGCAGGATCAGCTCTTCCAAACACAGGATTCCTTTAACAAACAGATGGAGCAACTTCGCCGGGAATTTCCAGAGATCAGCCACTTCGAATCAACTAACATGGATTTCTCAATAAATAAGATCCGCCGGAATCTGAAGCGAAATGAAACACTGGTAGAGTATTTTTTGACAGGAGACGAATCAACAGACAAAGAGCAACTATACTGCTTTGTGCTAACGAAGAAGGATTGCCACTTCTACCAGACCCCCCTTGATAGTGTTTTCCATCACCACCTGCAGACGATCACATATAACCTTCAAGATTTTGTCCCTTATTATGAGACCAGGGAGCGGTTTGACAGTCTGAAGCTTGCTTTATTCGGGGTCTACCAGGAAATAGTTCATCCCCTTGAGTCATATTTCAGGGGTAAAAATTTGATTGTAGTTCCCGATGAAATGCTTTCCTACATCCCCTTTGATGCATTGATAACTCATCTAGAACCCGATTCCATTACAAATTATGCCGGGATCTCTTATCTCTTGCATGATTACAACATCTCATATATGTATAGTTCCCAGTTGATTAAACACCATCCCTCCCGCGTTTGGCGTTTCCCAAATGTGACAGCCTGGGTACCCGGGAATACCACAGCCACGGTAGGCGGTTTTGGAAATTTGAAGGGAGCAGAGGAAGAAGTCCGGGAAATATTAGAGATAGCAAGGGGCCGTAGTATCCAGAAGTCTCTGAAGAAGCAGGAACTTATCGGTTTATTGCAAGAGAAATCGATCCTTCACCTTGCCATGCATTCTCTGGCAGCGGAAAATACAGGTAGATCACCCTATTTCATCCTTGATTCAATAGGGGATCCATTTCTGGCAAATCGCATGCACGATTACGATATCAATGCTCTGCATATCTCAACTCCCATGGTGGTACTGAGCTCTTGTGAAACTGCAGGGGGCCAGTTACGCAGGGGAGAAGGCATAATGAGCCTTTCAAGAAGTTTTATACAGGCGGGGGCCTCCTCAGTGGTCCATTCACTCTGGTCCGTAGAGGATGCAAAAAGCAGGGAAATAATGGTCGGATTCTATCGTGAAATAAAACAGGGACATTCTAAAAGCAGCGCCCTTTCCAATGTGAAGAGACAATATATATATGAGCAACCACCATCCTATACCCATCCATACTACTGGGCTGCATTCCAGATCACCGGAGATATTTCTCCTCTCCAAAGCAAAAGGAAAGCTACCCTTATCATAGGATCCATCCTTGTCGCTTTTCTGATCTTCTATGGTCTAAAACGTCCTAGTTTTTTCCGGAGGGTCTGAGCGTCTTTCTTATACATTCCGTCGTAAATCTCCAACTGGCCAAGAACTGCGCTTGCTTTGTCGAACTCACCAGTTTTCAGGTAGCAAAGACTAAGATACCAACGGGCCTCCAGTTGAAACCTGTTATCACCATCCAGGACCGATTCAAGAAGGCTTTGTGCAGACTGGAATTGCTCAAGTCCCAGATAAGAAAGCGCAGTATAATATTGCACCTCTGACTGGATTAGCGGATCTAAAGCCAATGTACCAAACTGGTCAATGGATTGGCGGTAATTTCCTTCCACATAATTATTTATCCCGATGGCAATCTCCCTGTACGTTTCATTGGCTTCACCACGCTGCGAGTAATCAGAAGCTTCAAAGGGCTCATAATAACGATCAAACAAGCGGTCCTGATTAATATTGGAAGGAATTATCCCAACAGCGATAATGATGGTGGCGCTGGCTGCAACGGCCGCGGCAAAAGCCATATTTCTAATACGATTCCTTTTAGGGCGAATGCGGACAGGCTCGTGATGAGATTCGTCCTGAGATTCATTATCAAATGCCATGTCCGCCAGTTGCTCAGCATCCTCCAGCTGCGGATCTGATCTCATCTCCTCCAGTTGAATCTTTGCCTGTAAATAGTCCTTTACCTGCATATTCAACAGATAAAATTCGGATAATTGAGGATCACGGGCTATTTCCTTCTCAATCTCCACAACTTCCTCTGAACCCAGATCATTATAGATATAATCCGCCAATCTTCTATTTCTATCTAATTTAAGCTCCATTGCTTCAGAGTAGATTATTCTATATCCAGAGTCAACTCGGACTGTTTAATCTTTATATAAGTAGGATGGCCTTCGATCATCTTCATCAGAAAACCATGGCACATACTTTTCCGCTTCCGCACGTAACCATAACTGTATCCCAATTTTTCAGCAATATCCTTGGGAGAGATCTCCTTCAGATATCCTTCAAGAATTTCCTGGCACACTTTTTCGAGTCGCTTGAAGCTCTCCCAGAAAATCTCCTGGTATAGCTGCTGATCGACCTCTTCTGTAAAATCCCACTCAGGTGAACTTTCGAGTTTCAGTACATGATAATTGTTTACAGCCACCTGTTTCTCCAAGTGTTGCTTCCACGTTTTATTGCACAGGGCATAGACCAGGGTTCCCAACTTGCAATTCAATACAAAATCTTTACGATCCACAAGACGAATGAGAGCAATCAAACCTTCGCTGAATACATCCTTTGCATCTTCCTGAGATCCTCCCATCTCCGTTACCATCAGACGAATGCTATCCTGGAACTTGACCTGCAGATATTTGAACGCAACATCATCCCGGTTACGGATACTATCAATAATATATTGATCATTGTATTCTTCCATGACTCTGATCAGACGGGTACAGTTGCGTAACAAATTTAGTAAAAGAATGTATATATTCTATAAGAAATATACAAATTCAATTGATACTCTGCGTGTTAAATTTGCTTCTTGGATATGGAACAAATTCTAAGATGTTATGAAAGCTCATAAGCTTAAGTTTCCTATGGCTGCGATGGTGTTGCACAAGCTTGAAGAGTAATTCAGGACGAGACAAACGCAGATATAAAAAAACCGACCTGCTTTCGCCAGACGGTTTTTTGTTGGGTGGAAGACCGGGTTTGAACCGGCGACCTCTGGAACCACAATCCAGCGCTCTAACCAACTGAGCTACATCCACCGTTTGGGATTG
>SPBY01000284.1 GCA_004525825.1 Bacteroidia bacterium | reverse complement strand
TCACTCGCTAAAGCGCAGCAGCTTCCTTTCTGGTACGAGGAGCGTAATAACCGGATGGTGATTCTTCAACGACTGGGGTATCATAACAGACCAGTTTACTATGCCACTGATAATGCGGATGCTGCAAGTATTATTTCAGCAGACAAAGTTTGGACAGGGGAGGGCGGCCTGCCCTCCCTGAGCGGGGAGGGTGTTGAGATCAATGTATGGGATGGGGGTGCTGTACTTGATACACACCGGAAGTTCGCAGAAGGGGAGGATTCCCGCGTTTATATGCGTGATCTGGACATCCCGGTATCCAACCATTCTACCCATGTGGCGGGGACCATGGTTGCGGCAGGTATCGAGGAAGATGCCAGGGGGATGGCCCGGATGGCTACTGTCTACGGATGGGATTTCAGCAATGATATTACGGAAATGGCCATAGCTGCTTTGGAAGGGATCGTTGTCTCCAACCATTCTTATGGGCCTCTGTGCGGTTGGTACTACAACAGTACCAATGAAAGATGGTACTGGTACGGGGATCCTGAAATATCTGCTGAAGAGGATTATCAATTTGGCTTTTACGATGAGGTAAGCGCAGATATGGATTACATTGCCTGGTGCACGCCCAATTATCTGATAGTTAAATCAGCTGGCAATGACCGGAATGATGCTCCTGATGAGCAACCCATTTCGCATTTGGTATGGGATGTATCCTGGCAATCCGTTACTGCAGAGCGCGATGAGGACGGAGGGGAGGACGGGTACGATTGCCTTACTCCCATGGCAGTTCCCAAGAATATAATTACCGTGGGAGCCGTCGATGACAATAAGCTTATTACCAGCTTCAGCGCCTTCGGGCCGACCGATGATGGCCGTATTAAACCCGATGTGGTTGCAAGTGGTGCAGATGTCTACTCTTCCATTGGCTCCTCAGACCAAAGTTATGCTTATATGAATGGGACCTCCATGTCCGCTGCTTCTGTCACGGGTTCCATCTCCCTCTTGCTCCAATTGCAGCAATTGCTTCAACCTGGTGTGAATTTGCTTTCGTCCACCATGAAAGGCCTGTTGATTCATACGGCTGACGAGAGCGGTACCAGTGCGGGCCCGGATTACCGGCATGGGTGGGGAATTTTGAATATCAAGGAGGCGGCTGACCTGATGCAGTCAAATTTTGGCAACGGGGGTAGGAATATTTACGAGGGGAGCATCACCGAGGGAGAATCAGCGATGATCCCTGTTGAAATCACGACGCCTTCACCCGGGATAAAAATAACGCTCTGCTGGATCGATCCACCTGGGCCGGTATCTGAAGCTGAACTGAATCCTGTAGATGGAAAACTGGTCAACGATCTTGATCTGGAGTTGATACTGCCGGGCAGCCAGCCAAATTGTTTCCCCTGGGTTCTGGATGCTGCGCATCCGGATGAACCGGCCACACAGGGGGTTAATCATGTGGATAATGTGGAACAGCTTTTTCTGCCTGATCCGGCAACGGGCATCTACCAGGTAAAAATATCTCATTCCGGCAGCCTGGCTGAGGGCAATCAATCATATAGTCTGATTATTTCCGGGATTTCAACCCCGACAGATATCCTGCCTCCCAGTTTGCTTCAACTCAACACCGGTCCAAGCAGTGTGGCACTGAAATGGACTTCAGCCAAACCAGGGTTGCCTGCATTTTACAGGATCTATCGCAACGCTGCACTCCTGGCTACAACAGCAGACACCATTTATTCTGATATAGATATAGAAGTAGATAAGGTATATGACTATTATGTTACTGCTGTTTATAACTGGGGTGGGCATGAAGTGGAGAGTGTGGCAACCAATACGGTAACTGCGACTCCCCGAACATTGAGGCCCCTTCCGCTTTTTATCGATTTCGAAGAAGGACATTCTGATATGCTTATTAAAGACAGCTATGATGGCTGGAGGTGGGGGGACAGCGAATCACTGAGCAGCTATTACCTTATTTTTCAGGAGAATACTACTCATTTTATTGGAATTGATTCTTATTCAAGCGGTGTGTCATCGCATGTTAATGATGTGGCAGCCACCTTGCCTCTTAAGCTGGCTGGAAGCAGTGATGTGACAATTTCCTTTGACTACATGTTTATTACTGGCATTTATGATGCCATTGATGAACTTTATGTTATGTATAAAATGCAGGATCAGGCCGAATGGCAGGCATTGAAGCAAATTCCGAAGGCAGTGAAATGGACCCAATATTCACTTTTGTTTCCCGATGAACTGTGTAAAGATGGTATCCAGATAGGTTTCTACTATGACGACCTCTACCAGTCGGGTATGGGCGCCGGGCTGGACAACATCAATATAGCCGGAGAAACCAGTCGCTCCATTGACCTCGCGATCACTTCCATGATTTCCCCGGTTTCAGCCTGCATGTTTTCAGATGCTGAACCTGTGAGCATCTCCATTATGAACGCCGGTGAAGAGGAGATCCTGCCAAGCGACGTCATTTCCCTGCAAATGATCGTTTCTC
The DNA here is from genome assembly GCA_004525825.1 of Bacteroidia bacterium. Taxonomy (GTDB): domain Bacteria; phylum Bacteroidota; class Bacteroidia; order Bacteroidales. The sequence continues at coordinate 2,622 of SPBY01000284.1, read as the reverse complement.
CAGGCATTCAGGTGGAAGAAGACCTGGTGCTGACGGAAACTCTTCATAGTGGTGACGTACTTATTTACCAGATGGGTACACTCGTCGATCTTTCGGAGACGGGTACCTATACCTTCGGCTTTCTCCTCTCCTCCGACCTGGATAAGAGTGTTCTGAATAATTCGCTTACCTCCATTGTTGAAGCAACAGATTCCCCCCTGACCAGGATTCTGAACCAGGATCTTCTTGTCTGCGAAGAGGAGGAACCAATCCTGATCCAATGCAGTCCGGAGGGCGGCACCCTCACAGGTCCGGGTGTTACCGGGCTCTATTTCGATCCGGGTGCCGCTGGCATAGGCCTTCATACCCTGACCTACATATATACTGATCTCATTGGATGCCAGGGGACAGCAAGTGCAGAGTTTGAGGTCCTTGCCCAGCCCATGCCTATCATTTTGAATAACGATCTAAGTTTCTGTGAAGGTGAACCCCCGGTACTGATCCAGTGCAGCCCGGAAGGCGGCACACTATCAGGCCCCGGCGTAACCGGGCTTTATTTCAATCCGGGTGCCTCTGGTGCAGGACTCCATACCCTGACCTATTTATATACCGATCCCAATGGATGCCAGGGGATAGCCACTGTAGGGGTCGAGGTTCTCCCCAGGCCGAAAACCACCATATTGAATGAAGATCTACTGTTCTGCGAAGAAGATGCACCGGTCTTGATCCTGTGCAGTCCGGCGGGCGGTACTCTATACGGGCCTGGTGTTACCGGGCTTTATTTCGATCCGGGTACCGCTGGCGAAGGAGTACATACCCTGAGCTATGTATATACTGATCCCTTTGGATGCCAGGGGTCAGCAAGTGCAGTGTTTGAGGTCGTTGCCCAGCCCAAACCCATTATTTTAAATGAAGATCTTAGTTTCTGCGAAGATGAATCGTCAGTCCTGATCCAGGCCATTCCGGAAGGCGGTACTCTGACCGGTCCGGGTGTTACCGGGCTCTATTTTGATCCGCAGGAGGCTGGAATTGGGAGAAATTCTATCTTTTATAAAGTAATTTACCGGGGCGAGTGCGTAGCCAGCACCACCAGGGACTTTTTTGTAACTCAAAAACCTTTGGTTGACCTGGGTTCCGACAGACAGATTGAACTGGACGATACCATTGAGCTGTTGCCCACCGGAAATGGAGTATCCTATCTCTGGTTCGATGCCAGCACCGAAGAATCTAAGCTGATCATTGCCAATAATCTGGGACTCGGAAACCATAATATATGGGTGGAAGCTTTCAGCCCGGAGCAATGCAGTGCGGTTGACACAATGCTGTTATCCATCGGGGAGACCACTGGCATAAGTATCAACGATAATATCTCCTCTGCATCTGTGTATCCTAACCCGTTCAGAACAGGATTTAACCTGGAGTTTAACAAAAGTGAGATTGTTGAGAAAGTATCCCTACTTGATCTGACTGGTCGGATTCATTCAAACAATATTCCTGCATCCTACCCCTACTTTCATGTCCCAAATCTCCCAGCGGGAATTTATCTTTTAAAAGTAGAAACAAGAGAACACATCTATCTTATCCGGATCGTGAAGATTTAGGGAAGATTGCTATTACTCTGTCTTTTACTCTTTAGTTCTGGTAAGAATCAGAACGGTCTCACCCGATGACCAGGTGGCAAAACCTGTAAGATTGTCTTTATCCTTCACAACTAAGTAACATTTGACGTATTCATCATCCACATCCATATTGAACTTAAGAGTGTCAGATTTATATTTCACCTGGTTTGCAACGTATTTATAGCTATTTTCTCCAAAAGTTGAAGTCACTGATTGCTTCTCTATCACCACTTTTCCTGTTTCATATCCAGGGGCATCGGGGGCCTTTTGATCCCATGTGCCGATAAAATTTTTCGGAGTTTGAGCATTCAAGGTGAGGGTGACCGCAAGACCCAGTAGCAGGGTAAGAAGTGCTTTGGAAGGATTAATTTTCATGTTGTTAATCCGGAAGCTTTAGTCGTTCCAGGAATTCCTCAAAGCGGGGATTCTCCCTAAGAGAGCTGAAATCGGGCATCACTGCTGCATAGGCAGCCCAGGCATGATGAGGTTCGTAGTTCAGCATTTTGAAGGCTTCGTCGTTGTGACCCAGAATGGCATTTAGAGCAGCTCTGCCAATGGCCCTAAAGGGTATGAGCGGGGCCTGCTCCACCTCTTTCAGGATTTTCTCCGCTTCCTCAATTAGTCCGGCTTTCGCATAGGTCCGGCCCAGACACCAGTTCCAATTGGGATTCAATTCGGCCACTTTTTTATGAGCCTCAATGGCTTCGTCCATCCGACCCCACAGGTAGAGTGCCCATGAATAGTGGTAGTGGGTCAATGCCAGGTTAGGATTTAGTTCCAGTGCTTTCGGGAAATACTCTTCGGCCTTGTCGAATTCCCAGAGTTTATATAGGTACATGGCAGCCATGGCCGAATAGGTCTCGGCCAGGGATACCTCCATATCTGCGCTTCGCAATAATAAATCGATGTTGGAGTATGCTGCTGTTCTGCCTTCAGGAGCGCTTCCTTTATGCAGGTATACTGATCTGACCGCAGTAAAAACCAGGAGGAGGATGATAATGGTTCCGGGTATGGAAAACCAGGG